>DUKK01000217.1 GCA_013329355.1 Candidatus Poseidoniaceae archaeon
CTGGAGGGGATGTTAAGGCAGTTTCCTTGCGTTTGGTAATCGCACCAAATCTTATGTCTCCATAAGTCAGAACCCCCTCATGCTGAGCATGCATCAAAACTTGTAATAGTGATATGTTGGCATCAAGTCTTGAAGCTACTTCAGATGCCCCCAATTCCAGCAAGTCACCATTATTGTCACGAACTACGACCATTACATCTGACAATTTCTTCCTAACACCGCTGACTAATTCTCGGCCCGCCTCGGTCAATTGCCAGGTTTTCTGGCGACGCTCGTCGCCCTTGACATTACGGGTATGCTCTGATACCAAATTTTTCTTGAGTAAGTCACGCATAGTTCTACTAACATTAGGAGGATGTAAAGCACAAGATTCAGCAATACCAGGTCGAGTAAGTTCAGGTCCGACAAGATATCTATCAGCCTGGTCGTCATTTTCAGACAAGTGCAGCATAACGCGGTCCTGAACTGGAACATTGACCTTGGAAATGCCTGCGCTCACAGACTCCCGAGATTTTTCTATAATAAGCGATTTTGGCAAACTGCTTAACAGATTAAAGAGCAATTTAACCATAATACCTTTATTAGGACATCAATCGGGAACCATGGAATCTCGAGGCGCGGTTATTGCAATGGTTGCCTTATTTGTTTTCTCAATTATGCCTATCGTTGTCTCTGCTGATTCAGACGGCGATGGGATAAGTGACGCAACGGATGACTGTATTTGGTCATCAGGTACGTCAACTGTTGACAGAACAGGCTGTCCTGATTCTGATAATGATGGGACCTCAGATATCAACGACCCATGGACTACGCCCAATCCAAACTTCGAAACAGAACAAATACTAAATTCCAATGAGGATTATAATGACGTTGAATATTCCGGAGATGGCTACTCGCTAGTCACTGGCTCTGATGACAATTTTGTTCGCACGTGGAACTCATCAACATTCGTTAACTTACGCTCGGCAAATATGGGCTCTGATGTTCACGCAGTAGCCTATTCACCAGACAGCAACTATGTGGCTGCTGGAGTAGATGATGATACTGTGCACATATTTGATGCCAACACTATGACAAATTTGTACGGGGGAATATCCGTTAATGTTGGTAGTAATGAGCGAGTTTATGACCTTGAATTTTCTCCTGCAAGCGATCTCTTAGCGGTATCAATCGCCAGAGACAATACTGGTTCTGGCACCAATGGAATAGTTGCTTTTATCGATGTCACAACTGGCAACTTTTTCAGCTCAGGAATTAACCCAGGAGGAGAAGATAGATTCTATGATACCGCATTTTCGCCAGATGGCAATTTCATCGCCGTTGGCAGTGAAGGTGACTGGTATATTACAGAAATAAGCACTGGAAATACCGTAGAGGCCATCGCTACTCCACCCGATTCGGTCAATGCTATCACCTGGTCTCCAGATGGCAATTACATCGTTATGTGTGGCGCTTATGAATCGAATGGTGCTAGGGTACAAGTCCACGAATATGATGGCAATTCGTGGCCAATCATATGGGAAGTGCCGACTACAACCTCGTGCTCCTCAGCAGATTTTTCACCGGATGGTTCTAAATTTGTTATCGGCATGTATTGGTATTTGGGCGATGGGGCAACCGCAAAAATATACGAAACCGATACCGGTCTACTAGTCGATACCTTTTCCGGGCCAAGACCAAATAATTGTGGACAAAATAACAACCAGTGTGGCCAAATAGATGGAGTTTCGTGGCACCCCGATGGGAGCAAGATTGTCACCTCGCACACTAGAAACGACGAGGGCGTTTACTTCTGGGTCGCTGATGTTGACGAGGATAATGATGGTTACAACACGACTGACCAAGGTGATGGAGTGGTGGACGCCTTCCCGACCGACGGCAGTCAATGGGATGACACCGATGGGGACGGTTTTGGCGACAACCCAGACCCAGCAACCACCCCTGATGCCTGTATTGACCTGTTTGGAACCTCAACCGCTGATCGCTACGGCTGCCCAGATCGCGATGGTGACGGTTGGTCTGATGATGGAGACTGGGCACCAGACGACCCAGAACAGTGGGTAGATAGTGATGGGGATGGTTATGGGGATGAGTATTATTATGAAGTTGTCAATACATTTTACCATGTTAACCAACGAGGCGATGCTTTTCCCGACAACCCAACACAATGGAATGATTCAGATAGCGACGGTTGGGGAGATAATTACGCCAACCAATCCTGGGACGAGTTCAGAGAGTCCACTTGGCCAGGCATTGTAGTAAGCGGTGCTACGGAAATTGACCAGTTCCCAATTAATCATTATCAGTGGCTAGACACTGATGGTGACTGGTGGGGTGACAATCAGATTGGTGATGACGCTGATGCCTGTCCATATGTATATGGTAATTCTACTGCCGACAGGTATGGTTGTCCTGACACTGATGGTGATACATACTCAGATCCGACAGCAAATTGGGGTGCAGTCTCCTCGACGGGGTATTGTCAAGCAGATGGATTGCCTCTTGACCCAACACAATGGTGTGACCGTGATGGAGACGGTTTCGGCGAAAACCAAGATGGCAACCTACCAGATGAGTGTCCTGATGAAGCTGGTTCATCAATCATCGACCGAGTTGGTTGTCTGGACACCGATGGAGACGGTTATTCAGACCAAGGAGATCCCTTCCCCAATGACGATACTCAATGGGAAAATAGGGATGGCGACTCGCTAGAATGCGGCGGGGATAATCAATCTGGTAATAATCCAGACGTGTTCCCTGATGACCCTA
>DUKK01000199.1 GCA_013329355.1 Candidatus Poseidoniaceae archaeon
AACCTTAGGTAAAATCCAGAATCGAGACCTTAAGGTTAGAGTCGGTGCGCCAATCGGTTGCAAGGCAACAATCAGAAATTCTGATAAAATCAAACAATTTCTAACTGATGCATTCTCTTGCCGAGAAAATCTGATTCCATCGTGGAACTTTGATCGCGAAGGTAACCTTTCCTTTGGTGTTAGAGACTACACGGATTTCCCCGGTCAAAAGTATGACCCAGACATCGGAATCTACGGCATGGATATAACGGTTGTTTTGGAGCGACCAGGTCACAGAATTAGCCGCAGGAGAAGAGCCAAGAGTAAGGTTCCAACCAGTCACAAAGTAACTGCGGATGAATCTCGAGCATGGTTTGTTGATAATTTCACTATCACTATTTTGGAGGAGTAAGAATGGCAAGAGATCACGGAGAGAGAATTGGACGCACAAGAGGCTGCAGGAGATGTGGTCGACGACGAGGCTTAATCAGGAGACATGGTCTTAGACTATGCCGCCAATGTTTCAGAGAAGTAGGGCCTGAAATAGGCTTCAAGAAGATGAGTTGAGGAGGAATAAGAATGCAATTTGACCCATTAAACGATGCACTAATTAAGATGTATAACGCAGAGCAAGCTGGAAAGTTCAATGTTGAATTATCACCAGCATCCAAATTACTTGGGAACGTTCTTGAAATTATGCAGAGATCAGGCTATGTCGGCAATATCGAAAGAACCGAGGATGGTCGTGGTGGTAGCTATAGAGTAGAACTACGCGGTGCAATCAACCGTTGTGGAACCGTAAAACCACGTCACAGTGTTAGAAGGCAGGAATACGAACAGTGGGAAACCCGATATCTTCCTGCGCAGGACTTTGGTCTGCTCATTCTAACCACGAACTCAGGAGTAATGCATCATTATGATGCCAAGGATGCAAGAATAGGTGGCAAACTGCTAGCCTATGTCTATTGAGGTGATTAAGCATGGTAAAAATCGACAGAATCGTTCACACCGTAACCATCCCTGAAGGCGTAACAGCCGATTACAGCGAAGATGGCGTCGTCACAATAACTGGTCCGAAAGGAACTTTAAGCAGAGAATTCACTAGCACCTCGGTTGTTTTGTTGCAAGAGGGTGGCGCACTAATCGTGCGTGCAGACTTGCCACGAAGAAAAACCAAGGCTCTTGCAGGAACTTGGAATGCCCATCTAAATAATATGGTCAGGGGTGTCACAGAAGGATTCAAGTATCACTTGAAAGCCTTCTACTCTCACTTCCCTATGACTCTTGAGGTAAAAGGTAACGAGTTTGTTGTCAACAATTACTTCGGTGAAAGAGTCCCGCGCAGAGCCGATATTTTGAGTGGTGTAGAAGTCAAAGTAAACAACAAAGTAGAGGTAACAGTCACCGGTATCAACAAAGAAAACGTTGGTCAAACTGCTGCCAACATTGAGCGGTGTGCGGTAGTGAAAAATCGAGACAGAAGGGTATTCCAAGACGGGATATATCTGCTCAGCAAGGAGTGAGTCAAATGGCAGAAGAATATGAAGGTATGACAGTTGCAGAACTAAAGGTTCTACTCAAAGAACGTGGACTGCCGGTCTCGGGTAAAAAATCCGAATTGATAGAACGGTTGTCTCACGAGCAAGAAGATGTTGCAGAGCCTGAAGAGCTAGAATCGACAGCAGTGGATGAAACCGCTACAGAGGATGATTTCGAAGCGGATGAAGATGAAGACTGGGACGATGATTGGGAAGACGATGAGGATGAGGGCCATGTGGCAAAACAGAAACCTGTATTATCGGACGATCTAAAAGTTGCACTCGCACTCAGATTTGAACAGAAGAAGAAAACTCCATCATTTAGAAGAACCGAGTGGTTCCGTTACAAGCGACTGTCAAGATCAGGATGGCGCGCCCCTCATGGAATGGATAGCAAGCAACGTAGAAACTACAAGTATCGAAGTTCGCTGGTTAGAGTTGGCCATGGAAAAGTCGCCGTTGCGCGTGGCTTACATCCATCAGGTTTCCGTGAAATAATGGTTCATAATACTGGTGATCTAGAAACTATAGACCCAGAGACTGAAGCGGCAAGAGTCGGTAAGACAGTCGGCGGTAGAAAGCGCGAACAAATTTATTCTAGAGCCGATGAGTTAGGTATCCGTGTGCTTAACCGCAGGAGGGATGTTTGATGCAAATAACAAATCAAAAGAGACTGGCAGCAAGACTACTCAAGTGTGGCGTAAACCGAGTTTGGGTAAACCCGGATTATGTTGATCAGGTCGCATCTGCAGTGCAAACTGATGATATTCGGGAATTCATCGAAGAAGGCTGGATTAGAGCCAAACCAATCAAAGGGACCTCTAGAGTGCGTGCTCGCATGCGCCAAGACCAGAAGCGAAAAGGCCGTAGAAAAGGTCAAGGTAAGCGTGCTGGGTCAGCTAACGCAAGGAATCCAAAGAAGTCACGTTGGATGAGGTCAATCAGAGCTCAGCGAAGAATCTTGAAAGAATATCGTGAAGATGGAACAATCCCACCAGCTCAGTATCGCCGTTACTACCTCAAGGCAAAAGGCGGCTCTTACCGTTCAATCGCACACATGCGCTCACAGATGACGCTAGAGGGCGTAACCATCAAGGGAGGCGATGAGTAATGAAGGGAACGCGACGAAGGTCAATCTTTAGGAGACGGCTATCAGGCCAAACCGATTATCACAGGAGACTAAAATTACTGCGCGGCAAGAAACCACGAGCAGTAGTCAGAGTATCTAATACACGAGTGACATGCCAGATGGTAAACTGGTCTGCCGGGGGCGATCTGGTCCTAGCATCGGTTACAGGCAGCGACCTTGCAAAGAAGTACAACTGGCCACAAGAACTCTCGCAGAAGTCCGTACCAGCCAGTTATTTGGTTGGTTATGCTTTGGGTAAAGAATCAATTTCCAAAGGCTGCTCAGAGGCGGTCCTTGATATTGGTCTGGCTGGAAGTACTGCTGGTGGCAGAGTATTCTCAGCCTTGAAAGGTATGATTGATGCCGGGGTGGAAATTCCACACAGCACCGAAATCCTACCGGAAGATGACCGAATTAATGGTACACACATATCTGACAAGATTAGTGCCGCTGTCGAATCAACCAAGAGCAAAATAGAGGGGGCATACTGATGAGTGACGAACAACCAACAATGGCACCAGGGCTAATTCAAGCCTTTAATCCTGAAGAAGTAGAGGAACCTACTGACGGCAGAAGAAGAGGCAAGGGTCAGGATGACCCGATTGTTAATCTGCGGTCATGGACCCCGAAAACTCGCCTAGGAAATGCTGTGATGGCAGGTCAAATTGTAACATTCGAGCAAGCAATAGCCAGCAAACTACCGATTAGAGAGGTTGAGGTAGTCGACGCTCTCATTCCTAATTTGGAAGATGAAATAATAAAAGTCAACATGGTTCAAAGAATGACCGACAGTGGACGTCGTGTAAGATTCAATGTCATGGCATGTGTCGGTAACAAAGATGGCTATGTTGGACTTGGTATGGCTAAAGCAAAAGAAGTCTCACAAGCCATCAGAAAGGCAATAACTGCGGCAAAACTGAACATCATCAGCGTGCAAAGAGGCAACGGGTCCTGGGAGTCATCCACAGGTCCGGGGACTTCAGTTCCATTCAAGATAAATGGGCGTTCTGCATCCACTAGAGTCACCCTGATGCCAGCGGCTAAAGGTAAGGGCTTGGTAATCGGCGAGACCGGCAAGAAAGTTTTGGACTTAGCGGGCATAACCGATGTTTTGTCCCGGACCAAAGGTCAGACAAGAACAACCATCAATTATGCTGCTGCAACCTTCAACGCCTTGAAGAACCTCAACATCACCAGAATCACTAACGAACAGCGAGATAAACTGTATATCAATAAGGGGAGGATGTTTGAATGAGTTGGATAGTAGTCAGAGTTCGCAGTAATGTCAACGTTGAACGCTCAATTAGGGAAACCATGGATTACCTAAATTTGACCAAGGTAAACCATGCCGTTATCATACCTGAAAACGATCAGTATCGTGGTATGTTACAGAAGGCCAAGGATTACATTACCTGGGGTGAAGCAACCGAGAGCACAGTCGAAAAAATGCTCAGTGAGCGCGGTCGAATGTCTGGTGACTCACCGTTAACCGATGATTTGGTTAAAGACAACACGGATTTCAAAAATATTTCAGAATTCGCTAAAGCAATAACTTCGGGAGATTCAACAGTCAAAGCAGTTCCAGGCCTGAAGCGAGTCTTCAGACTACACCCTCCTAGAGGGCCCAAAGGATGGGGCGGCATCAAGCGTTCATTCATCATAGGTGGTGCACTGGGTGCTAGAGGTGATGAAATCAACAATCTGGTTGATAGGATGATTTGAGGTGAAAATATGGGAATTAAAGCAAACAAACATCGTGGAAGAAATCGCTATCACGGCAGAGGAAAGAAAGCCGGCCGTGGCGCTGGTAAGCGTGGCGGCCGAGGTAATGCCGGTATGAACAAACACAGAGTTATGACCAGAATTAAGTATATGCCAAAGCACTGGGGTATGCACGGATTTAATCGTCATCCATCGCTTAGAAATGTCAACACAACCGTAAACGTGGGTCAACTTGAGGAGATTGCTGGTGACAGCGACTCGATTAATCTCACCGAAATGGGCATCGACAAGCTGCTTGGAAGCGGCAAGATCACCAAGTCATTGTCAATCACAGTTTCAGAGGCTAGTGCTCGAGCCATCGAGAAAGTTGAAGCTGCTGGTGGATCGTTAGATACCGATGACGATGACGAATGGGACGACTGAGAATAAGAGTAATCATAAGGTGTGATAGTAATGAGACACAAGCCAATACCTTGGGCAATTGCACTAACCGGTGTATTGTATTTCGGTTTACTTATTTACTGGCAGTCTGATGAACTATCCAGTGAAATTGCCGAACAACGCACTGCTGCTCAATTTGGATTAGTGTTATCTGTAATCTATGTAGCCTATCTAATGTGGTGCTTTAATCGAGACCTACCTGAAGGGCTCAAAGACGCACCAGTAATCGGTCGCTATGGTAAATTAATGGGGTGGCTAGCAATTGCAGGAATCGCAGTGTTCTATGTCAGGCCCAGTAAATGGGGTGGCTATGAAGACGGTGTCGGATTCTTTTTGGTTGGTATTCTGTTGCTTGGGTTTGGTGCCGCTGCGGCTCTCACATGTTTCATGTGGAGTGGTGATAAGAGCAGCAGATTGTATGCACTTCACCGGTTTGTCGATGTTTACCCAACAATTACCAAACCAGAGCGCCACGTGAGATTTAATGAAAAAATGTGGACAACAACTTTCGTTCTCATCATATACTTCGCAATGACCAACGTCATGTTGTATGGTCTATCTGGACAAGCATTGGATTTGTTTAGTGGTTTTCGCTCGATCATGGCTGGTGCTTCTGGTACCATCATGCACTTGGGCATCGGGCCGATTGTTACTGGTTCGATTATCATGCAACTGTTTGCCGGCGCTAAGATTATCAGGTTAGACCTGTCAAATTCTGAAGACAAAGCAATGTATCAGGGTGTGCAAAAGTTACTCGTATTAATTATGATTCCAATAGAAGCTATACCGCAAACATATGGTTTCCTTGACCCGATGGAATTCCTGATTGATTCGTATGGTATGGGCTGGGCCAACTTCGTGATTGTTGCACAATTATTCGCGGGCTCATATCTCGTATTCCTACTTGATGAATTGGTCAGTAAATGGGGTATAGGGTCCGGTATGTCTCTGTTCATTGCGGCTGGAGTATCACAATCAACATTTGTTGGAACTCTATCTCCGCTACCCGTTACCAGTGGTTTAGGATATTCAATGTCAAATCCACCATCGGGGACCCTCCCAATGATATTTTACATGTTTAGAGAAGCGACAAATTACGAAATGATATCGAGTAATGGTTTCGAAACAATCCTGCTAACGCATGTAAATCCGTTAGCTGCGTTATTTTCATCGGTAGTCGTGTTCTTAGTGGTTGCATATGCTGAATCCAGTAAACTAGAACTTCCGCTCACTCACGGTAAAGTCAGAGGGCACAGAGGTAAATACCCGATTAGGCTAGTATACGCTTCTAACATACCTGTTATCTTAATGGCCGCATTGCTAGCGAATATCAACATGTTTACGTTGTTGTTCTGGAGTCACCCAACCTTATCGCAAACTCCATTCTTGGGCCGAGAAGGTTATGGCTCGCTCTCCGAATACATTGGTACGTATGATCAAGGTCAAACGACGGCATCAGGAGGGTTTGCCTGGTATGCTAGTATGGTCAACGGAGTTAACGATTGGTTGTTACCATTGCTGAATCAGCAGGGTGACATATACGGCCACAGTTTGACGCAAATAATGGTTCACGTAATTTTCTATGTCGTATTGATGACTGTTGGTTCTATGGTCTTCGCTAAGTTCTGGATTGATACTACGAATATGGGTACTAAAGACGTTGCTAAACAAATAGAGCGAACCGGAATGCAAATCCCAGGTTTCAGAAAGAATCCCAAGGTCCTAGAGAAAATTCTAGAGAACTATATCCCACCTGTCACATACTTCTCAGGTGCATTTGTCGGGCTGTTAGCTGCCGGAGCAGACCTGCTGGGCACGGTGGGTAATGCTACTGGTACCGGCCTTCTACTCGCTGTTGGTATCATTTTGCGAACCTATGAACAAATACAAAAGGAACAGGCGATGGAAATGCATCCGATGATTAGGCAATTCTTTGGAGCAGAGTAATCGTAAATTTTGCCATTTTAACTGCCTAAACTTGGGTTATCTGTTTCGCAGTTGCGTGGTTTCTCTGGTTTCAATATCGGGTATATTCATATATGGGTTGTTAGTGGCTGAGTTGCTTGCGTTGTTGAGAACGGCGTTAGATTCTGAGTCTTCGGACGGTGAAGAAATCTATCCTCTCTTTACGCAAAGCCGAAGATATTGCGATTCTGAATAACCATATTGGTTCAGGGTCAGGAAGGTGATCGAGATTATGATGTATTTTTGTGCAAGAGCTCAAGTGCAATATTTTCTCGCCAATTTTTTTAGAGACAGCAATAAATCATGCGACAGGTAACCTAAGGATCAGAACAAGAGAAATCTGGTTGATCCTGCCAGAGGCGACCGCTTTTGGAGTTCGATTAAGCCATGCGAGTAGAAAGAAATTAGATTCTTTGCGAACTGCTCAGTAACACGTGGATAACCTGCCCTATGCTCTGGGATAACCTCGGGAAACTGAGAATAATACCGGATAGATCACAACGCCTGGAACGGTGTGTGGTTGAAAGATTACGGCATAGGATGGGTCTGCGGCGTATCAGGTTGTAGGGGGTGTAACGGACCTCCTAGCCATCGACGCGTACGGGTGTTGGGAGACATAGCCCGGAGATGGATTCTGAGACACGAATCCAGACCCTACGGGGTGCAGCAGGCGCGAAAACTTCACACTGCAGGAAACTGTGATGAGGGAACTCCAAGTGCGTGCACTTAGTGTGCGCTTTTGTTGACTATTAATCGGTCAATGAATAAGGGCTGGGAAAGACCGGTGCCAGCCGCCGCGGTAATACCGGCAGCTCAAGTGGTCGTCGCTTTTATTGGGCCTAAAACGTCCGTAGCCTGTTTGGTAAATCTGTGGGTAAATCAACCAGCTTAACTGGTTGAATTCTGCAGAGACTGCCAGACTAGGGACCGGGAGAGGTGTGGGGTACTCTAGGGGTAGGGGTAAAATCCTGTCATCCTTAGAGGACCACCAGTTGCGAAGGCGCCACACTGGAACGGATTCGACGGTCAGGGACGAAGCCTAGGGGCACGAACCGGATTAGATACCCGGGTAGTCCTAGGTGTAAACGCTGTGAACTTGGTGTCGGGGATCCGTCATGGGTCCCCGGTGCCGGAGTGAAGATGTTAAGTTCACTGCCTGGGGAGTACGGTCGCAAGGCTGAAACTTAAAGGAATTGGCGGGGGAGCACTGCAACGGGAGGAGCGTGCGGTTTAATTGGATTCAACGCCGGAAAACTCACCAGGGCCGACTGTTATATGAAGACCAGCGTAATGAGCTTGTCGGATTTTCAGAGAGGTGGTGCATGGCCGTCGTCAGTTCGTACTGTAAAGCGTTCTGTTAAGTCAGATAACGAACGAGACCCTCATCTCTATTTGCTACCTGTCTCTCCGGAGACAGCGCACTATAGAGAGACCGCTGGTGTTAAACCAGAGGAAGGCGAGGGCAACGACAGGTCAGTATGCCCCGAATGTCCTGGGCTACACGCGCGCTACAAAGGACGGGACAATGGGAAGCCAGGCCGAGAGGTCGAGCTAACCCGAAACCCGTTCGTAGTTCGGATTGAGGGCTGTAACTCGCCCTCATGAAGCTGGATTCCGTAGTAATCGTGTTTCAAAATAGCACGGTGAATATGCCCCTGCTCCTTGCACACACCGCCCGTCAAACCATCTTAGTTGGGGGTGGGTGAGGCTGCGCTT
>DUKK01000226.1 GCA_013329355.1 Candidatus Poseidoniaceae archaeon
CGCTATGGCGTGCTCGGTGCCGTTGAAGACGAAGCGCTGTGGTTGGGGAAGAACCTGCTCAATACGCCGATAGAAGTTTCTGGGGATGGACGAGATTTCGGAGTGGCACGGTTAATATACGAAAATGTCGGTGATACCAGACGCTCTTTGGGCTACATGGGCACGTTTGTCGGCGGGCCCGTTTACGATGCCGCCGTTCATAGTGTGGACGGACATTTCACATCGGGATCTGGAAAACTGATAGCCGATGCGCAAATCATTACGAGCGACCGATCAGAAGAGCAAGGGTACGGTGGGGTTTTCGATCTGATGTACAACGTTGCACCGAATTTAAGCCACAAATTCGAAATTGATTACATGGATGAAAACATCAATTTTAACGACCTTGGATTCTTGCGCAGGAATGATTATGGATCCTTCAGGTACATGTTGTTATACAACAAACAAAGAATTAGTCCTCAAGTCAGCAATTTCCGTATGACGCTGACAGCGTTCCAGGAATACAACACAACAAAATCACAAGTAACCGACAGCGCCCTTCTTTGGCGAACCTCGATGGTTCTGCCCGGTAGAAATACGTTAAGAACAGGCGTGGGGCTTTTGCCGGCTAGGTATGAGGATTTAGATAGCAGAGGAAATGGAGCCTACAAGGTTGAGACGGGAGGCTGGTTTGAGTTGGCGCTGACTACTGACGCTGCAAAGATGTTCAGCTACACAGCTTATATCTCTTCAATAAGGGAAGACCTGGGAGATTGGACTCACGGCATTTGGGCTGGTGTAACCATCAGGCCGATAGATGCCATAAGCTTTGATCTAGATCTCAGGTACCGTCAGAGGAATGGTTGGATGGTATATCAAGGAGGTCGCAACTTTGGTCGATTTAACGGTGATGAATGGCAACCAGGATTTGATATCAACTGGTTTATTGCGCCTGGCCATCAGTTGAGATGGAATCTTCAGTATGTGGGGGCACGCGCCGATGAAAAGGGTTTCTATAAGATCCCCATAAGAGATGGATCCCTCGTCGAGGCGGAAAGAGAGGCTGACAGTTATGACTTTAACCTAGGTATACTGACTACTCAGTTGCGTTATCGTTGGGAGATCGCTCCTTTAACTGACTTGTTCATCGTTTATAACAGGGGCAACTCAATAAATAATGCGTTGAGCGTTGATGCCTATGAGACGCCATTCAATGATCTTTTCTCTGAAACATTAGAAGATCCCATAGTCGATACTTTTGTAGCAAAAGTACGGTACCGATTTGGAAACTAGTTCTTATAAAAATGGAGGGTATATGAATAGGAATTTAATGAGCGGGCTTTCTGGTTTTGTTCTGCTGGCTTTGGTCAGCATTTTATCTGCGAAGGAAATACCAACGTCTAAACCCGAAAGACAGGGTTTCTCGTCTAATCGACTGGATAACATAACGGAGTTTATGAATCGAAAGGTAGCTGACGGAACAATGGTCGGCGGCATGGGATTGATTGCCCGGGGAGGTAAGGTGATTTATGAGCAGACCTACGGTATGGCAGACCGCAAAGAGGAGCGGGTCATGGAGGAAGATGCCATTTACCGTATCTACTCGATGACAAAACCAATAACTGGTGTCGCTCTGATGATTCTTTATGAAGAGGGCAAGTTTCGGCTAAACGACCCCATAGGCATGTATATGCCTGAATTTGCCAACCTCGAAGTTGCTATGTCCACAGCTGGAACAAATATAATCTCTGATGGAACAACCAGCAGGACTGTGGGAAAAGGAGACGATTCTCTGATTGGGCAAACCCGGAAGCCAACCCGGCGACCCACTGTTCGAGACTTGATGACGCATACAGCGGGGATGACCTACGGAATATTCGGTAATACAGAAGTTGATAAAATGTATAGGGAAGCAGGATTGTTAGGTGACATGACCTTGGAGGAGTTCACCAAAGCTTTGGGCCAAATCCCTTTGCAGTACGACCCTGGCTCTCAGTGGCACTATAGTGTCTCAGTTGACGTCCAAGGACGCTTGGTAGAAGTGCTTTCTGGAATGAAGTTCAGTGATTTTCTCAGTGAAAGGCTCTTTGAGCCCTTAGGTATGAAGGACACGGGCTTCCAAGTAAACGAGGGGAATAAGGATCGCCTCGCACAACTGTATGCACCAGCAGGCATGTCAGGCGATATGAATACCGCTTTTTTTCAGCAAACTACCAAGCCAGGACTGGATGTAGCACCGGCATCTGCAAGCGCTGGCTTTATTTACGGGGGTAAATTCGAAAGTGGGGGCGGTGGTTTGGTAGCAACGGCAAGAGACTATCTTCGTTTTTCCCAAATGTTGTTGAATGGAGGGGAGTTGGATGGTGTTAGAATTCTCTCGCCAAAAACTGTCCAATTGATGACGACGAATCACATCGGTGACTTGCCAATGGGCTTTGGGCGAACTGGTGCTGGATTTGGTCTTGATTTTGGCATCGTTCTCGATCCTGGAGCGGTTGGAGAGGTTAGCTCTGCTGGAGAATATAATTGGGGAGGTGCTGCTGGAACGCGATTTTGGATAGATCCACAGGAGAAAATGATTGGGTTATTTATGGTTCAAAGTATTCCTCACCGCACAAGGCTTGCGGGAGATTTTAAAGTCCTGGCGTATCAAGCTATGACAGAATCTTACGCAGAGTAAGAGTCAGTAACCAGAGAATAAAAAAGGGGCTACGGCGGCCCCTTTACTTTCTGTGTTTGTATTCGGTCTTAATGAAGTCGGAACCCTTTTCGGCGATCATCACGGTCGGGGCGTTAGTATTGCCCGAAGTGATAGTGGGCATTATTGATGCGTCTATCACTCTTAATTTCTGGACTCCTCGTACTCGCAACTGATCATCGACGACGGACATAGAATCTTGGCCCATCTTGCAAGTACCGACTGGATGGAAAATTGTCGTGCCTAAATCTCTGGCAGAATTTAATAGCTCTGCATCGGATTTAACCTGCCCTCCTGGCTTCAATTCTATCGGTTCAAATCTCCTCAACGCCTCGGCTGCCATTATCCGACGCGTAAATCGCAGTCCCTCAACTGCGATGTCTTGATCCTCTTTTGTGGATAAATAGTTCGGTCTTATTTTTGGTGCATCAGAGATTTCGGGGCTATTGATTACGACTTCTCCTCGACTACTCGGCCTT
>DUKK01000138.1 GCA_013329355.1 Candidatus Poseidoniaceae archaeon
AATCATCAACCACTATCGAATTATACCTGCCGGTAGCACCTGATGTGTCGATCGTTCCATGCGTCCATGAGCCGCCTGAGACTTTCTTACTCCAAAGTAAATCCTGACCTGAAGGTGGCCCACGGAAATAAGCAACATACAAGGTGTCATGTTCATCAATATCCATGGAGATATAGGCGCCCAAATCATTGGCAGTATTCACATTACTCTTTGCCCATGTTGAATCGCCTGAAATTGAACCATCAAAAGAGATAGCTCTAGTAGCATACTTGATATCTGCTGTATTGACCTTCTGATAGACTATATGGATGACGTCATTCGAGTCGACTTCAATATTACATTCTAATCCAACATTAAAACTACTAGTAACATGAACGCCTTCCCAAACCCAAACGCCCGTGACATCTGTCATGTAGAATAGGTTACCACCGCCATCAGGGGTGCGGAAGCAAATATGGGAATTACCATTTCTATCAACTGCGATATCCATGTCTTGATGAACATCATAGCCGGCTGGGAATTGAAACGGCTGGGAGGATGAATTTGTCACATAGGAAGTTATTGCTGAGATTGTAATTGGCGTCATTGGAGTATTAGCCGATAATTGTGTACTAGTAGCGCTTGGTGTGATGGTAATGTAATAACATGAGCCGTCTTCGAATTCTGCATTGCTATCATAATTTAGTGCACCCTCATCAGTACATCCAACAGTCGGACTAGATAATGGAGAGTAACTCCATTTGGTTCCCGGTACCCAAGCACTTGCATCATCTGCAGCATAAGCACCAGCATCAAGAACATGTAGTGGTGAGCCCCACTTTGGCCTGAAATCTCTGTTATCGGGGTCGACTAAGAAATCGCTGACTTGCCAGTATTGTGGGACTCCAGTGGTTATAACTGGAACTGGCGACAATTGATTATCGGTAGCTCCATTGCCTAATCTCCCATTCCCACCAGACCCCCAACAGGTCATTGTTGCATCATCAAGGATTGCACAAACATGTCCTGTGCCGGCAATCAATGCGTGAGCTGTGCGACCTACTCCCAGACTATCGGTTGTAGTTGGAGTGAATACATCACTTGTTGTTCCAGTTCCCGTAGCAGTACCATCGCCCCAGCATCTAACCGTGCCATCATCAATTACTGCACAGCCATGGCCTCCGCCTTGAACAACTTGTTTTGCATATCGGTCTGTTCCGAGCGATGCGGTAAATGTCGGGGTAGTCTGTTGAATGCTATTTCCTGTACCTAAACGACCATTACTGCCTTGGCCCCAACACATCACTCTACCGTCATCAATCACTGCGCATGTCTGCGCCCAACCAGCGTCTACATCTACGGCGTATAATCCCGAACCAAAGGAAGTGATTTGGGTCGGCGTGGTTGATGGAGAGCCGGATGTGCCAAGTCCAAGTTGACCGTTTTGATTTCTACCCCAACATTTTACTGAGCCATCTTCGATTAATGCGCAAGTATAGGTCCAACCAGCCGCCAGTGAAATCGCTTGAGAAGTGCCAGTAAAACCTGATAATGTGACTGGGCTGTGGGAAGTTGTTGTTGTTCCATCTCCTAACTGGCCATAGACATTGGATCCCCAGCATTTTACGTTCCCGTCGTCAAGAACAGCACATGAATGGTGGCCTCCGGCAACAATATCAACCGCTTTAAGACCAACACCTAATGATAATGTTGGAGTTGGCGTGTATTTAGAAACCTGGGTGCCATCTCCCAGTTGCCCATGGCTGTTATAACCCCAACAACTAACTGTTCCATCGTTAAGAATCGCACATGAATGATGACCTCCTGTTGCTACCTTCACGGGGTAAAGACCTGTCCCAAAGGAGGTTATTTCTACTGGCAAGGATGAAAATACTCCAGTGCCATGAAGACCATTCCCCAGACTGCCATAGGTGTTATCCCCCCAACAATACAACGACTGAGCGTTGGAAATAATACAGTTAGAACTGCCATATCCAGATGCTATTGATTGTCGGTAACCTTCAGTATATCCATTCCAATTGTTCCAATTTGTGCCGTCTGGGAGTGGGTTTGCATAGACGTCTTCTGAACGATGGTCCGCCATGGAGTCAACCGCGTTTCGATGAAGTGCTGAATTCTTATTGTTGATCCCACCATCGGTCAGGACAATGATATCATTCTTACCAGAGGAATTGAATACGGTATTATTGTGAATATTGTGATAATCACCTTTAATCATTAAACCTCCTGCTGCATTCCAGATGACATTGTGGTGCATAGTTCCATTCATACCTTCGCCAACTTGGTTGATTGGTGCGTCAAATCTGGCACCATATTTGATTACATCGTGAATCCAGTTGTAGGCAATTTCAGCACCAGGTGCTTCTCCCTGCATTACCTGAACAACTGCCCCATCAGTCTGTAAATGGCCAACATCCCACACTTCATTGTAGAATACCTTGGGCGCATCACCGATAGACAATACGGAAGATGCACCGGTTAGATGAACCGTATTGTTGGTAAAATACATATCGCGCCCGCCCTCGTAGATGGTCGTCATCAAACCCTTCTGATCTGCTGCCGACCAATCGATGGCATGGAAGTAAGAATTGTTGACTGTGTTGTTATGAGATTGACCGCCCGAACCGTGGAATTCAAGCGCACCACCATCGGTGTTGGTGATAGAAATCTGGTCGACAAATGTGTTAGCGCAACGGTAGAAGCGAGTCATCCAACGGTCATCTTCTGATTCACCAGTTATGCCTAAACCACGTTTTGAGGTGCTTGGATATTCAAGTGTTGAATTGGTAAAACTACAGCTGTCACAGTTGTTGAAATTGACTGTTGTGCCAAAGAAATCGATGCCTTGAATCGTCACACGATCTGAATTTTCAATGCTTATGGCAAATGGTTGAACCTTGATACGCAAATCCAAGTTGTTGGCATCTTGTCCAACGGGAGTCTTGTAATGTAATCGACTGTTATCATTATCAAACCACCACTCGCCGTCAATATCGATTAGTTCGCGTTTCCCTTCCAAAAAGTAAGCGTGGTGTTTATTCTTCCAAGAGATCCCTGTTGGGTCATATGAGAATGTACCGTTGGCACCATTCCACCCGGTTATCTCACGACTGTTACTGCGGAATGAACCTAAATTGAGAATCGCAATTGCCCCTACTGGATCTAATCCTGTGGCGTTGATGGTCTCGTTGAGGCCTGAGTGCACGCCGGTTTCTGGACCGGCATCGGTTAGCCAGCCTTGTGTGTAGGCGTTATTGTTGCTGGTCAGGGTTCCCTCAGCCCAATTGGAACGATTGAATACCGTTTCATCGGAGAACTGGGCGTTAGGCCAACGAGCTGGCACTTGCTCGTCATAGTTGTAGAATAATTGCCAGCCTGCTACCGGTAAATCAACTTCTTGGATTCCATCGCTGTCTGCATTACCCCAGACTGCTGCTAAGTCAGCAGTGATGCTTTTGGTGCCATCAAATACAACGCTAGCACCATCGGCGGCGCGAATGACCAAATCATCTAAATTATCGATTGTGACATTATCATGATATTTGCCAGCTCGAAGAATGATTTCGTCACCTGGGGTTGCTGCGGAAATTGCCTCACTAAGACTATTTTTCGGGCAGTTAATCGTCCCAGACCAACTTGCTGAGCCATTAATCGGGTCAAGGTAAATCGGCGAGCCCGCAGTTCTGGTTACCGAGTCACAACCGGCATATGACTCGCTGACATCAGGCTCACTGAGGTCGCCTCTATGCTCATATTTTGCGACAATTTCATTTACCCCAGCAGACCAAGTCATTGAGATCATAAGGAATACAATGAATAGGGAGGTCTTGATTTTTTGTGACGACTTTACCGACAGCGTAACGCCTCCCCTTTAGGGGAGGCGGGATTTCTACGGTTTATTTGTTGCCCCGTATAAAAAGCGTCAAAATTCCTCGGTTTTGTTCGGTGGCCACTCCATTCTTGCATTATAAGGCCAGCCTTTTTTGTCGACGTTGAAGCCAAGTTCGGCAAATTTTCTGCGGGCTTTCCGCCATACTGGCAACAAATAACCAACTTGAGAGCGCTCACTGAATGTCCAGCGCCACGGGCAACGTGGAAGACTAGCAACCCAGTTGTCGATTAGCGCCCGCGTTTCTGCCACTTCGTGACCACCAGGTAGTAGGAACGATGCAATGTTAATCGCGCCATGTGAGCCCCTCGTCTCTGACCAACAAGCTAGCTCAAGGCCGAACAATGGACCATCTAAGATTTTAACACCAATAGTTCTGGTTGATTGGGCCATAGGAACGATTATGGCAAACCGATCAACTAGTCGTGCACCCTCATGTCGCTCGATTTGCCAACCAGCTTGCTCGATTAATTTCCTCAATGTCTTTACACACTGAACTGGCGAAACGCTGACTTCCAAATCAGTTGTCGCTTTTCGCACCATGGGTACTCCTTCTTGAGTGAGTGCATGAATGCTTCCAATACTTGGTTGGTATCTAGTTAGCACGGTTCAACAAACGGCCGTTGTTGGATGAGGCCTTCCGTTAAAGGCCGATGAACCGTGTCGATATGCTCTCGCCTGTCTAGGCAAGGGTAAATCGGATTGGTTATCCGTCTTAATCAGCCAAACAAAGAGCCTAGACCTTCGAAACCGCCACCGTCGTCTTCTTCCTCCTCCTCTTCAGCAGGGGCTTCCTCAGCGGCAGCAGCAGGTGCAGCACCACCGGCTGCAGGAGCAGCGGCAGCAGGTGCAGCAACAGCTTGGGTCATGGCTTCACTGATATCGACACCAGCAAGTGAAGCAACAAGTGCTTTCACTCTAGCATCGTCGGCATCTACGCCAGCAGCCTTCAAAATGGCGCCAACAGCCTTCTCATCAATGTCTTTTTCAGCAGCGTGCAGTAACATAGCAGCATATACATATTCCATATTTTTCACCTCATTTTCAACCGAATAGATCTCCAAGTCCGCCGAATCCGGCTTCCTCTTCCTCTTCCTCTTCTTCTGCGGCTTCGGTTGGCGCCTCAGAAGCGTCCTCGACTGCAGCGGGTACTGCAGCAGCTGCGCTTGCAGCCGCCCCTAGCATTGCTGCTAGCTCGTCATCGAGTGCGTCGACAGATAGCGAACCAGCGATGCCTAATGCAGCACGGTTTGCTCTACCAATTATGTGTGGAGCAGTGGTTTCGTTGACCACTGCTGCTTCAACAGCCACGGCGAGTGCTTCACCGCTGGCTTTAGCGACCAGAGTAGGCATGGTTTGACTAGTGAACCATGTAATGTTACAAGCGACATTAAAGGCACTTGCAGCATAACTAATCAAGTCTGAATTAAATTGCTCGTAATCAATATCCAGTGTCGAGGGTTCAAACAGGACACCATCTTCGAGAGCCCCGCAGAGTTTTAGCCCGGTAACAATTGGGTTGATACCAATCTTTGACAGCATCATTCCAAGTTCACCCTCGAAGACTTCGCCTTCTTCTAGAACTACTGTGCGCTTTTGAATTTGGACTGAACCACCCATAATCTTAGCTGGGATTCCAACAGAGTTTAGATCACCAACTATTGGGCCTGGAGGCATCCCTGTATCCATCTTTTCAACTACGATTTGATACGGTGCAACATCACCTTCTTTGGCCGCTCGGCCGGCTTCTGTCTTCTTTAGTTCAGTGAACAATCCGAATGAGTTCATCTGGTCTGTTGAAACTAAGGCAGGCTGAACAGCTGACTCGAAAAGCGCCTCTAAGTGTTGGTAATCATAACCACACTGTTCCCAGGCTATTTTCATCAAGCGCTTTTTAGCTACTTGTATCTTCATCGAACCGCGTAGATTTTTCCTCATACCAATCATCGCACCGGCGGGGACACCGTGGATGTCGATTACTGCCAGAGTGTCACCACTCTTCAACAAAGACACTAGGTCTGTTACAGTGTCTTTCTTCCATGGCATTACTTTTGGAATCAATTGATCACCTCGATTCTTTGTGCTGGACCCATTGAGGTCTTGATGTATAGTGAACGAATGTTGCCGATGCCACGTTCTAGTTTGGATATTACACGATTATAAATTTCCATGGCATTAGCAGAGAGTTCTTCTTGGCTTTGCTTTGCAGTCCCAATCGCTGCATGGAAGGTCATTTTATCGCCTGACTTGACAATTACAGTCGACTTTAGACCTGCTGCAATTATCGACGGATCCAGAGTTGGTGGCACTGGACGAGGCATCTTACCTCTTGGTCCGAGAACGACACCGAGATACCGGCCAATTAGACCCATGTGTGGAACTTCTGAGAGGAAAAAGTCGTAGGAATTAGCTACTTTCTTTGCCTGGCCTTTCTTGCCACCGAGTTCTTCAATTTCTTGCGGAGTGATAACATCAATACCAGCGGCTTTAGCCTTGGTCGCTGCTTCACCTGCTGCAAACATAGCAATTTTGAGTTCTTTCCCACGGCCAGAGGGAAGTCTCACTTCTTCCTTGATACGATTGTTAGGGTTCTTCAGGTCGACGTCCTTGATAGTGAATGAAATATCAACTGATTCGACGAATTTTCTTTCTGGAGCATTCTCCAGTGCGTCCTTAATTGCTTGGTTAATTTTTTCTTCCATGTTACCTCACCCCTGCAGTCTACGAGGTTTTATCCTCTCCTGCGGTCCGTGATTTTTTTCAAACAAAGCGCTCGTCCCAATCTCCTTTACTGATTATTGCGAGCGCCTCATTCGCCCAATGACCATCGATCTTGACTCGCATTGACACACATGTTCCAATAACTTCGCGTGTTTGTGCTTTCAAGTCCGCTCCGGTCAGATGACCTTCACCATGCTTCTTCTTGGCAACCTCAATTGCCTTTTCCAAAGGTAGGTCTTCGGTCGCGGCCTCCATACTACCGTTACACTTCTTGACTCCAAGTGCATCCCTAATGAGATGTGATGTCCAAGGTTTTGGCATTATTTCAACTCCATGCTCACAGACGTGGGCATCTTGCCGACTAAACTCCCCTATTTAACCGCGCCGCGTCGGTTACAGCAACTACACCTTCTGGTATCATTGTATGCTGAGAGGTAACTATTCGACCCTTTCGATGACCCTCACGTGGTCCCCACGCATGTTAACGGTCATTGGGATTGGTTGATCGTACAATTCCATAGCAACTTCTTCCTTAGAATCTGAGACGCTTAGGATTCGAGCTTTCTCGCCTTTGAAAGCACCCGTTATGATTTCAACGATACAGCCAACCTCGATACCGGATGTGACTGCCTTTGGCTCTAGGTATGGTAGAATATCAGCCAAAGGTGCTTCACCGGGTAAGACTGTCTTGGCGTTCTTTAGCGGGGTTTGATTGATTCCTCTCCTTGACGTAGGATCCCGACCACCGGAGCGTCCAATCAGTTTCTCAACATGATATATTGCGCTTGACTCAACAAAGACATAGCCACGCATTCCAGTTGGATGCAGAATAGACATTACATCACCCTGCAGAGCGGTTAGGGAACCACTACCATGGAGTCTTGCATGCATTTCATCGGCGACTCGCTGTTCAGAACCAATTGCGGTTTTTACGATGTAGAGGAAGGAGCCTACTGAGCCATACATTTCTCTGAACAATGAGTCTGCATTATCCATATCGATATTGGAAAAAATACAGTTGTATTCTTGAATTTTACCCGGGTCGACCCATTCATGTTCGCTATACCTACCAGTTGGAGTTACTTCATCTGTGGATGCAACCACCAATATCGGCATGACATCGACGAGGGACCGTCCCATATCGATACCTCGCTCAGGACCTGTTGAATGATAGTGTAGATTTTCTACGGGAATGCTGGTTGCTTCAGAAACCCTAGCAATTACCTCTTCTTGAGTATCAGCAATGCCCCAAACGCCGTCCCACAATGCTGGGAAATCTCCATCAGATTTATTCCTGCGGAGTAGTAACAACTTTTCTTCAAATCTTACAAATGCAACAAATGCTTCAACCATATTTTTCACCCATCAAGTTCAGTTTCCAATCCCAATAACGTCATGGATTAGCCAAGGAAAGAAATTGTCCATGAGGACAAGTAGGCCAAACCCAATTGCGCCCAGAACAAATAGCCCAATGCCACAAACTATGCTAGTTTGCTTAAATTCTTGGGGCGATGGCTTTCGTGCCATGCGAATAATCCTTGCCCATGAACCACGGGATATGCGCCTAAATTGGGCTTCTATCCAGTCTTGACGGTCCTGAACTCTGTCTTCAAAGGAGCGTTTTTTCTCAGTTTCACTGGACATGGTATGACCTCTGGCTTGTCACTCCAACTGCCTCCCAAATATAACCGCGTCGGATAATCAAGTTACCCTAATTTTCGGGAATTATTAACAATAAGCTACTACTAAAATTGATGAGGTAGAGGCGCGGAAGCCCCATTGATGGCGGAGCCGGACCCATATCGCGTTTTAGGTGTCAGCAAGGATGCCAGTGAGGCAGAAATCAAGCGTGCATTTCGCAAAAAAGCACGGCAATTTCACCCAGATAGAAACCCCGGAGATGCCGGTGCAGAAGCGAAATTTAAGCAGGTTCAAGCAGCCCATGAAAAGATCGGCTCAGCGGAAGCAAGACGAGAATTTGACCAACAACAGCAGATGGCTAATATGTTTGGTAGTGGCATGAGAGGTGGCGGATTCGGTAACATGGGTGGTGGTTTCGAGGATGTTCTTGGTCAGATGTTTTCTGGCGGCATGAGGGGTAATATGGGTGGTAACCCATTTGCTAGCGGAAGAGAGAATATCAATCAACCAAGGCCGAGAAGAGCCAAAGGCAGTGATATCAGAGTCAGCATTGATTTGACAGTAGCCGAAGCAGAACGAGGTGGCAGCTTTTCCTTCACATTCAAGCGCTTAAAGCCAAACTCGATGGGAACTATGGAGCCGAAAACTGTAACCATGAAGACTAATCTCAAGCCGGGCGTAAAACACGGCACTATCAAGCGAATGAAAGGTCAAGGTCATGATCACCCAGAAGGCGAATCAGGTGATGTTTTACTAACGGTCCGGATTGATGCTGGCGAGGGTAGATATTGGGATGGTGACACATTAGTTCAGGAGGTCTACACTGAATTTTCCACGCTTATGCTCGGCGGTAAAGTGAAAATAACACTGCCATCTGGAAAAGAGGGTATGCTTAGCGTTTCACCAAATACCCGAGTTGGTGATCGCAGAAGAATGAGTGGTGCAGGCATCCAAGGCGGTGACCTAGATCTCGAGTTCGTGATGTTGGAGGTTGAGGACCTCACAAATGAACAGAAAACGGCATTAGAAGAGTTGCGCAAAACCGGATTGTGAGGCTACATGGCAAATAGGCACAACCGTAAAAATCAGCATCGGCGAGGGCCACAATTGAGTGACGGAGAGAGACTATGGAAACGATTGTCTAGTGCAATCGGAGACAAAGATGAACTGTGGGGTAAGTCGTGGAACGCACAATCGATTGCTGAATTACTAATCAGGGCTGAAAAAATGCGTGCTAGATTTGACAAGGAGCCGAAAGCCGAGCGAATATTTAGAGCCAAACTGGACCAATCCTTGGCAACCATCCGGAAGGAGGAGCAGTTTTTTAGCACCGATGCAACAAAAAAAGCCGTTACAATGAGGACCATTACAGAAATTGCGGCAATAAAGTCCTCAATTGCATCATGGGAGGCCTTTTTTCTTCGACATGGGAAAACTGGTAAACTATTCCAAGGCCCTCCACACTTGGATAATGAGAATGATAGATTGCGTTATGGGATTATCGAGCAAGCTTGGCTCGCTATACTATCTGGACAGAAGCTGCCTGAGAAATTATCACTCAATAATGAAGGGCTGTCAAAATGGGGAAGTTTCGATTTAGGACGAGAAATATGTAAATTTGCTGATGCTCTATGCGGGTTTAGATTTCAGGAGTCTTCACCTAGTATCGCTCTATTGTTATTGCAAAATCAACGATTTACCGTTTCTGAATTACTTGATTTACGATTGGCTGCGAGAAAACGGGAGGGGCGTAATCCTTTTCCGAGGTATTATGATGAAAAATTGATTGCCCACAGTAATTTGCAGGCTGAAGTTGACGGCAATGGAATGGTCGCAGAAGGCCGGGCAGATCTGAGACACCTACCTTTTGTCACCATTGACCCACATGACGCCAAGGATTTCGATGATGCTGTTTGCATGACTACCGAAGGTCAGACGACAACTCTCTGGGTTGCTATCGCCGATGTCGCTCACTATGTAAAGAAGGACACCAGGCTTGACCATGCGGCAAAAGCTCGCGCGACATCAGTATACCTGCCCCACACAGTCTTACCGATGTTACCCCCACGCTTAGCAGACAACCTATGTTCTCTGCGGGCTGATGTTGATCGGCTCGCAATGGTAATCCGCATGCAACTAAATGTTGCCGGCGAAATCGTTCAGTCTGATGCCTATGAAGCAGTTATTCGGGTTACTGAGAACCTCGCATATGAGGATGCAATTGGTGACAATCGATTCGAAGACATGTTCAAATTGGCTGCTAAATGGCAAGCAAAAGAGGTGAAATTAAACATCTCAAACGCTGAAATGCGACCTAGAATTTTACCTGATCAGAACATTAAGGTCATGGTAAAGTGGCCAACAGATGCAACAAGAATGATTGAATCGTTCATGGTAGCGACTAATGCATGCGTGGGAAATATGCTTGGTAGTGCGGGTGCGCCGCTGCCGTGGCGATGTCACGCACCACCTGATACTGCTGAAGTTAAGGAATTAAATGCAAAACTGGCTGCTTTGGGAGTAAATATCGAACTGCCGATGCCTTCTTTCAAAACCCACGGCCAGTCTGAATCAGAAGAGTTATCAGACCTCTTGGGTACATGGGCTAATACTACCATTGAGTCACTGCCTAATGCAGAAATTGCAGAGGATGATGTAGATGATGTTGCGCCATACTTAGCCAACGTTCTTGACCCAAAAGCAAGGCAAGATATTCTCGATTCATTAATGGATGCTCAAAAGAAAGCTTCAGGCCTTGCTAACAAAACTCGGAGGGTTGTTGACCAAGGACTATTTCATCTTATGCAGAGAGCAAACTATTCACACAAAAACCTCGGCCACTTCGGGCTCAATCTAGACGCTTATGCACACTTTACTAGTCCTATTCGGAGATACCCTGATTTGATGATACACCGCCAATTAAAAGCAATGCTAGCAGGCGACGATTGGGCATATGATGAGACCGAAACAGCAGATATTGCTGAGCACTGCAGTAATCAATCCACTATTGCCAAGTATATCGAATGGGAGCTTGTTGCCAACGTATATCATATACATATCCTGCGTGGCGGCGAGATAGATTCTGTATCAGAGAACCTCTATCCGTCAGTGGTGGAAAAGTCATGGCCTGCCCGTATCGTTAGCCTAAGGACGCCATGGGTCTATTTAGATCTCAACGATGATGGCGCGATTCAGGGACGCATGCATCTGCGTCAAATGGACTCAAAGCAGCGGCTGAACATTGACGACAACGGCCTCGAGGTCAGCAGTGCAGAACCTGGAAGGGATGGCGAACATAGAATTGTAGCCCGATTGGGTGAGAAATATCCTTGTAGATTGAGAGGTATCGATATTTGGGGAGGGTCTCTAGACCTTGCCTCGCGATGATTGAAATTTCGCTGTAGCAACAAAAATTCGGAGGGACAGGTATTAGTAACGACGTACTAAAACTCGATGTTGACGGTATGACGTGCGCTGCTTGCGTTGCTTCGGTAGAAAAAATCGTCGAAAAAAGTACTCATGTCAAGGCCGTCGCAGTAAATCTACCGCTCAATTCTGCCAGTATCCAACTACACCAGTCAGCCACTGAGGAGATAACTCGTGAGATAATAACTAACATCAAACATGGTGGATTCTCTGCAACCTTACACGATGAGTCAAAACCACTGAGGTTGCGATTGGAGAAACAGGTTACCAGTGACGGCCGCAAGGCTGGTTTAGCACTGATGCTTGCTTTGCCGACAATTTATTTGACAATGTTTGCTGGTGATATGGGCAGCGTTGCTGGATTCGATACGAGACTCCTATGGGCGCTTGTCATGACTATGCCGGTGTATTTTTGGTCTGGATTATCGTTTCATATCAATGCCTGGAAAGCACTACGCAGAGGCAGTGCTAACATGGATGTGTTAATTCATTTAGGGACTACAGTAGCGTTCTTTTGGTCGGTCAGCGTTACACTGGCAAACAAATTTTCCCAAATGCCAGATATATTCACTCAAGCTGAACATGTCTTCTTTGACGGTGTAGTGTTCATTATCGGGTTCGTGCTACTTGGTAATTATTTGGAATCCGTCGCCAAATTACGCGCAACCGATGCCGTCCATTCACTAATGACTCTACAGCCAGATCTGACTAGGGTGGTGCACGAAGATGATTATACAGAAATGATTGTTACTAGTGCCGTCAAACCACAAACTCTGATAAAATTACTAACCGGAGAGACGATTCCTATTGACGGTGTTTTAGAAAATTGTAGCGCCAGTATTGATGAATCAACCATGACTGGTGAAGCCTATCCAGTCAGGAAACAGAGCGGTGATGAAGTCTTTGCCGGAACAATTGTCCTCGACGGGACAGTGTATCTAAGAACTACAAAGCCAGCTGATGATTCATTAATTGCTAATATTGTCAGACTAGTAGAAGACGCGCAAGTTGGGAAAGCACCGATACAGCGACTAGTTGACAAGATTTCTGCCATCTTTGTCCCCACTGTGGTCTTTCTAGCAGTGGTGGCTGGAATTTTCTGGGCCTCTGTAGGTCACACATGGGTGGAAAATCCACTGAATTCTGGTGTGGAGTTGGCTCTAATGGTAATTGTCTCTACCTTAGTTATCGCCTGCCCTTGTGCACTAGGTTTAGCCACTCCAATCGCCTTAGTAGTTGGAACCAGCGTTGGGGCAAAACATGGTTTACTGATCAAAGGCATTCACGCACTAGAATCAGTTCACAAATCAGATGTGATGATAGTCGATAAAACAGGCACTATCACTGTTGGTCGACCAAAAGTTAGCCACATCGAAATAATTGATTGTGAGGTCAAAGAGATTCTTTCAATCGCCGCCGCCCTAGAAGAAGAATCGACTCACCCATTATCATCTGCGATTATCGAGTCATGGTCAAATGTCACCAGCGAGCGAATAGCGATTACCGATATCAAGACGATACCAGGTATGGGCATGGTTGGGGAGTATGATGGAGGCATTGCCGCTGCCGGAAATCAGGAATTAATGATTGATATCGGTGTCGAATTTGACGATGAAATGAATGCAAGAATTGCTGCAGCAACTGCCAAAGGTGTGTCTATTGTTTTGGTCTGCTTGGGGCCTCGTTTGCTAGGATGGATTGAATTTAGTGACTTAATCCGCAACACGTCCTCCCTAGCGGTGAAGCGTGCTAAGCAATTAGGTCTCGAGGTAATAATGCTGACCGGCGATAATCATAGTTCAGCACATTCAGTTGCTCAGGATGTTGGTATTACTACGGTGATTGCCAATGTCAAACCCGATGAAAAAGCCGCACATGTGGAGAGGATGCAAAACAATGGAAAGCAAGTCATAATGATTGGCGACGGAATCAATGATGCAGCAGCATTGAGCGTTGCCAATGTCGGCATAGCTATGGGAGCGGGTTCAGATATTGCTCTCGATGCTGCTGATTTGGTCCTGATACGGAATGATCTAATCGATGCAGTTTCATCTGTCGAACTAGGTTATGCAACCATGCGGAGAGTTAGAACAAATCTCGGTTGGGCTTTTTCCTACAACACAATTGGGATACCCCTGGCGATGGGATTACTGCTGCCATTTACTGGCTTTTTACTACCGCCTGCTTTCGCAGCGGCAGCGATGGCATTATCCTCGGTTAGCGTAGTAACCAATTCGCTTATCCTGCGTTGGTGGCAGCCAGTAGGATTGTAGTTTAAGTATCATACAAACTGATTAAAACTATATCATGATATTGCCATCATGGCTGGTGATGTATATCATGTTTTGATTGATGGTATGACCTGTAGCGGTTGCTCATCAAGGTTGTCGAGAGTCTTAAGCGGCAATCAACACATAGCAATGGCAGATATATCCCACGAAACAAATTCAGGTGTAATTACAACCTCTGGTGATATTACGATTGACGAGGTCGTAGCGATCATCAATGATGCTGGATTTACTGTTAAATCATAAGCGTTGATTTGAAATGATAGTTATCCCGCAGTCAGGTCTGCGCGGGGGTCGCCCAGCTTGG
>DUKK01000145.1:0-3133 GCA_013329355.1 Candidatus Poseidoniaceae archaeon
AGGTTGGGATTGGTTCATTGGCCGATTCGATGGTCTCTAATGATGACTCCAATCGAAGGTCAATTGCATTAACTGCTAACGCTAATACAACTAACATCGAAGTGCCGACAATTAGACCACCAATACCGACCGATGCGCCCATTTCATTCTTCTCCTCTGAGTTGTTTTACCTGTCTCCAAGATGTAACTAATGCTGAAAATGTCAGCAATTCACGATGCGGTAGATGATCTTCCAATGCCGCCTCTGCCTCGCCTGGTGTAGCAAGTTGCACAATAGCCAGCACTGAGTTACCCTCGTCCTGATTAAGCATACCTGAGTTAATCGCTTTCTGAACGAAATTTACCGCTGCCATGCCAGACATGTTGTCCAGTAAAAGGGCAGCAACGGTCGGTGCTCCGACCTTGTTCGCCTCAGTTGTTGGCCCAGCCGAGGGAGCAACCAAAAATGGATTTGCTGCCAAGGCCTGTGCTTCATACAACTCAACCAAGGGTGCTTCATCTTCTGCCATTAGACGGTTTACTCCAGCGGCTGGGATTACCTCACCGCTAGCGGTGATTATGGTATCTCCAGCACTCATTTCGGCATCCATGTGGTCGTCGTGAGCAATCGGATTGCCGTCATCGTCGACCTTATGCTCAACAGTTTGGATATGCATACTTTCTTCGATTCGCTTTTCAACTAATCCAAGAACGTCTTCTACCATATCTAAACGACTGCTAATCAAACGTTCCAAACCAGATGTGTCTACTTGGGCATTAACTTGCGCAGGTTGGGCAGGAGCCATGGTTTGAGTAACCGTTGGAACGCTGCCTATGCTGTTCAATTTTGCCCGCGTAGGACCTGGAGATATCGTCCATGCATCCTCTTCACTGAGCTCGCCTTCCTCGGGAAGGGGAACCTGTTCAATCGCCACATTTGACAGTATTTTCAGTCGCTCTTCGCTCAGTTCTGCATCTGCATCTTTGATATTGCCTGTGTTATTACTAAATGGCCAAGCCATTAGTATACCTCCTTGCCGTCGAGAATTAATTCTCAACAGCAAGCAACATCAGATAACCGCAGTACCGGTGTCGTCGCTTCCGACACTAAGTGTCTCGAAAGTTGTGCCACCACTTTCAACGTGGATGAATAACTGCGCTGCTTGTCCAGCTGATCCTGAAACTGCTTGTGCGTCACAAGTGGCAGCAGCAATCAAAATCTTGTACGGATTTTGAATCGTCATCGTTCCAACTCCAGCGCCAAACTGAGATACTGATTGTAGTTGGACGTTTGCTGCACCAAAGTTACCATTACTGTCTTCATAACCGTTACCTGCATCACAGAATAATTGCCATGAGATAGAAGTTGCTTGAATGGTATCGCTACCAGCAGCTAACCTTACATACAGCACGTAATCATTATTCCCATCGACAAAGCCTTGCATAATTGTTAATTTGCCTGACAGTTCATCGGACGTATCATCACCCGCAGTTTGTGCGTTCTGTTGTAATTTTTCTGCGGTTTGGATGATGACTGCGGATGCTACAGCAGCAACAAGTATCAAAGAGATAAACACAATCATAGCACCGATACCGATAGCTCCCCATGTGTCTTGTTCTTGGTTATCTCTTGCTGTCTTCACACTACCACCGTCCCGGAGGTTGTTGAAGCACCGTATGATAATACTTCATAGGTAAATCCAGAGTTTCCTGCAGCGATAGTCAAAACGTGGTTCTGATTAGCAGTTGGTGGGCAGTTGTTACCATTTACCGGCAAAGTTACCTGATAAACTTGGCCTGCTAGTGCTGGTCCAGCTCCACCGTTGGCTGATACAGCAGCGGATGCTGCAAGGTTTCCAGCATCAGGGTCGTTGGCAGTGCAGGTTATTGAGTAAGCGATTTGAGCAAATTGGATTGATTCCGAGCCCGGAGCCAGTTCCCAAGTCATTCTTAGGTCGCCACCATTGTCAATTACAATACTCAGGGGCATAATTTTTGATGCCATCTGATCTTGTGTTTGGTCACCTGTAGTTTGTGCGTTCTGCTGTAACTTCTCAGCGGTCTGTATAATGACCGCTGATGCTACCGCCGCTACAAGAATCAGCGCGATGAACACAATCATCGCACCAATACCCATTGCAGCTAGGGTATCGTTATTTTCGTTCTTCATTTCGTTTCTTTTCATATTTTTCACCATTTTGTTTTTCTCGTCCTCCCGCTTTACGGGTGGAATTGGATGTGGGCTCAGGAACTACCTCCTGTGCCCATGTCGATGCTCAGTGGCATTCTAATTACTGCCACCTCATCGGGGGTAAGACGTTCCACAAACGGAACTTGAGCCGTGGTATAGCCGGGAGGCAGCCATGGCGTGAGTAAAATATCGCTCAGGGGTTCCATGGAACGATTTTGTGCTCTAATAGTGACCATTATTTCACCAGATCTCATTTCATATGCAGTTGAAACCGCTAACTTCCTGGATAATGGTATTTCGTCAGCTCCATACCTGCCTTCTGATTTAATGTCGAAACGCAAAGGTAGATTACCGCCAGGAGCGATGATTGGCAGGTCAACAGATGATGGAATTGAGCTCCAGCCTTCAGGAACTGGTGGTGACAAGCGCATCGCTGGCATAGCAATAGGTCCATCATTAATCAACCTGATAAGTAATACGCCAGCATCACCACCAGCCGGCCAACGGGTGTCAACACCAAGCCAGAAGTGACGGAAGAAGAATGGATTAAGTGTTGAGGTATTACCACCAATCAAATCATCAACTAGGAACTCGATTTCCGTTGCCGCCTGCCCAACATCACCAATTTCTGCGGCTGATGTGGCTTTTCTTAATCCAAGCAGGATGTTTTCCGCTTCTATCCGATCAATCTTCTTTTCTTTTAAGAGACGATGAAGCATGGCAATGCTGCGGCGCAGATAAAGCACATCTTCTTCTAAAGTCACTAGGGCTTTTTCAGCCTTCCTGACGCTAGATTTTGCCTGCCTCAGTTTGTGGAGTGATAGGAATTTCTTAGCCTCCATAATGTCAATTTCAGTCGCTGCGAGAGAATTGCTATCTTGTTGGACAACATCTCTAACTAAAGAGTCAAGTTCTTCCGACGCATTCATTATTCTGCGCTCGACCTCTGCTTTGGTCTCCTCT
>DUKK01000145.1:3449-8302 GCA_013329355.1 Candidatus Poseidoniaceae archaeon
TCCTCTGTCGCTGCGACACTGTCAGAAATCTCTTCTACCTCAACAGGTAATTCAGGCTGTTCATCGGGAACAGCAGGCGGTTCATGGAAGGTTTCATCTTCTAACTCTTCCATATATTCCCGGACTTTATCTTGGAAAGATTCGCCAGAGCCGGTATCGTCATCGCCGGAATCTATCGACGAATCCTCAATTTCAATGTCATCGACGCTTATCTCTTCGACTACATCATCCTCGAGAATATCATCAAGGTCGAATTTCGCACTATCTGCTGATTTATCATCAGACATCATCACTCACCTCCTCTTCTGTGGCCAAGTCTACGCCGGATTGAAGATCGTCAAAAATTGCGTCCAGATTTATTCCGTCGTTCGCTAAGTCATTTAACAATCGTGCTGGGTCCGATAAATCTCTTTCGATGCGGATTGCTTTTACTTCAATGTCGGTCAAACGTCCATAGAGCGCACCATACATCGAATCTGCTCTGCGGACTAGTATTGATACCCCTAATGACAATACCAGAACATATGCAGCAATAGAAAGCAGGTTATTTTGACTGGTATCGATTTGTGGTGGAATGCCCAATACGACTCCGAGCAAACCAAACACTGGGAGTGCTAGGATGATTCGTAATTGTCGCCTGCTGTCGGCCAGCGCTTGAAAGTGGTCCGCATAGAGGGTCGAGACTCCCTTTCTTGCCCGCTGATAATCTTCGTGAATTAATCGGAATTCATCAGTACTCATCCAAGTCATGCGCCATAGCCACAACGCCGCGATGAGTAATACTGCAGGCCCCCAGTAGACGATATTGAATAGGTGGAAAGCGAAACCAAATGCCAAAATTCCTGAATAAGTTGAAAATAATCTAAATTTCTCATTTTGACCATTCAAGCGAGCCAAGACCAGCGATAGTAAGCCGAATATGATAAAGGCAACAAATGATGATGATTGTCCAGGTGACCATGAATAAACTTCATCTTGGTAGATTTTGACGTCGTTGCCAATGACATTTTTCTCAGCCATACTAGCGTCGAGAGTGACCACACAAGTTCCGTCGATAGATTGGCGCCACCAATCGATAGTATCAGAGGTAATTTGCCATTCTAAGGTAATCTCCTCATTAGGTCCGAGTAGTGGCACAGCATGATCATCAGTGTGAACCGTCGAACCTGAACACTCTAATGCGGCCATGAAAAATAATGCTTGAGCTGTACCCTCGTTGCGAATCCTTGAACTGATTGTGGCATCGGTGCCTTCTTCCAAAGTGCCAGAACTGACCCAAATTTCATCAACACTTGGGTCAGCAAATACATCTAACTTGAACGTAAATGTCTCTTCTTCAAAGACGGTATATCCTAAATTCTCTGTCTCATGGAATAACCTAAAAGTCAGATCCCAGCCGTCGCCAGTGATGATATTTGGCCGATTGGGAGCGTCGACCAAGAATTCGATTGGATCGGTAGTAACCCATGGGTTTCTGGATGGCAATTGAATTCTGTATTCCTCTCCGGCTGAGCCGTCACCGCATCCAACAGGGTTCAATGAAAGAGGTATTTGCTGGTCACCCAAAATAATCGTGAACTCCCATGGATAAAGCGCGTCATCCAGCCCTTCTGCCTCGAAATCATACAACCTTTCAGCACGGCACAACTCAAGTTCATACGAAGCGCTACTTGAGGCACCAATTGGAATGTGTGAATAGATAATTGAGGTCTCCATTGGCCCATCCCCTTCGTCGGGCTGCAGACCTATTTCTTCAAACGCGAAGAATCTTGACATTACTAAAGTTGAATTTAGATAACCAATCCCGTCAACATCAGCATCCCGTGGTGTTAATTGGAGCGAAAGCGATGCGTTCAAGTCAAGATAGGGTTCATCCTCGACCGCAGTTACGGTGAACACAAAAGTAATATTTTGCCCAATGGGTAGAAGCAAACTAGTTGGTTTGTTATCTCTAACTACCCATTCACTGCTGGCTACGACATCACCCGGCCGGTTAATCTGGTAGGTCAGATCTACAGTTACATCTCTATTACCCATATTTGCAACAGTGGCACTGAATGTTCGATTAGAGCCCTTGTGGAATTCCATTTCCTCAGTCCACTCAACAATATCGAGAATGAACATCGGCGAAATAACTAATCTAACTGTTGCGATGGTAACCGGAAGTCCGGTTTCTTGGTCAACCAAGCTGATGGTCAAATTATGAATTGACCCGTCACTCAATGAGCCACCTTGATCTAGTTCTGGCACTGTAACAGTAACACTACCCGGGTTTTCCTCATCCATCGATAGAGTCATTTGTTGACTCTGGGGGACCACGGTCCATCCAGTATCTACCGCCACGTCGACATTGAAGGTTTCTTGTAGGTTTCCTGAATTTATCACGGTGAAATCTACTACTTGCTCTTCCCCTGGCAATACGCCAATCTGACTTGGTGCGTCGATTCTTAGGTCACTCTGCTCACTTACGTTACCGATGATCTCGGCACTTTCATTCACCTCATCACCTGCTGATACATACACTAAGGCTCGGTATAAACCGGTTGAATCTGCATCGATACTCGATGCAAGTCGCACTTTTACCGAATCGGTATAACCCGGAGCGATGAGTATCTCTGTGGGACTTTCAAGGTTAAAGTCAACAGCACCTGAGTCGGAGTCGTCTAGCCACACCGAGTAGACTGTTGGGGTATTTCCTGTGTTGGTAATGAAAACACGAGTTATTGGTGTCTCTTCCAGCAAGGTGTTGATGTTGACAGTTTGTGTTGCCGGTGACAGGGATAGTCCTATTGAAGGGCCGACTCTAACAGTTACCGGTATGACATCGACAATTATACCAGTATTACTATCTTCGATTTTTATGTTAACATCGACCAAGGAGTTTGCCGGAGTGGTATTATCGGTTGTCACTTGTAGTTCGAAATACCGTATGTGAGAGTTGCCTTCACTTGGATCATCGGCAACATCAGCTTCAAGGTCGGTTATTTGATCGTTGGTTGCCGTGGTAGTATTGACCGAAGCAACCCATCCTTCAGGCAAGTCATCGATGACCGACAAGCGATAGGATGCTAAGTCGTTGCCCGTATTCTCTAGGGCAAGACCGACTGAGGTTGGTTCTGCTAATGGAACATCAAATGGTCCTTTGTCAATAATGTCAACGCCTTGCACAGCAGGGATATTAATAGTGATATTACGGGTTACGGTTGCCGTTTGAACATCTGGGATGGTCGGAGTTATTGGAATCGATGTCGTGACCGGTATCCGCATGGTACCGGCCAGAGGATAATCTTGGTCCGGTGTATCTACGCCTAATGTGCCCATCTTAGTTGTGCCAAGCAACATGCCAAACAACGACTCATTAGTAATTGACGTATTCCACCTGTTGACTTCGTTGTATCCACCATTATTTAGCGGAGTGAATGAGAGATTACCAACACTGATTACGCCGTCCACAGTAGTAGTGCTAAATGAGTTGTCAAGATTGTGTCGTAACTCGATGTTCAGTGGGAAGTATTTCGTTAAACCTTCGCCGTTCTTGGCTGCAATCACTTCCGCAACGGTAAGGTCGATGGTCTGCTCTTCCAATCCTGGGTCGATAACAACTGCTGGGACAACCTCAACGGTGGTATTTGCCATTGTTGGGATTCCGCCTTTGGTTGGTATGGCCTGCACCCAAACGGTCAGGATGTCGCCTGCTCCATTATGGTCAGCACTATCTAACGGCATCTGAATTTTAGGAACAGTAATGTAAACAGAGAAATTAGCAACTTCAGAGACATTTACTATACCGGTGTTAGAGGCTCCAAGCCTTACGCTCCATCGGCTGTTAGCGGTAGAAACTCCAGCATACAAGTCATATGAGCCATCTCTGTTGCCTTGATTCTCAATCGTGCCAACGAAGCCAACTTCTTCCCCGGGGGTTGCTTTTATTGGGCCAGTCGGCATATTCAACTTAGCAACATATGATTCTCCAGCAAAAACGTAAGTTGTAACAGATAGAGTATATTTCGGCACGCTTGGGTCGTTAACAGAGGTTAGAGTAAGCGTGACTGCATCTATAGCAGAGCTCGAGGCATCTGCAGGAACGTCAACAATTACCTGCAAATTTTCAATGTGTCCATTCGAGAATATACTGGTTGGAGTTGTCGATACCAATGTCGCCCAGCCGGCAATTGATGACACCGATAGAGTATAGCTGTCATCCATCGCACCGGTCATGGTCAACCAGTAATTTAGTGTGGTAGAAAGACCGGGTTGAGTAGTTCTATCAGCGGGAGTCGAGAGGGTTGCAGCAAAATCTGAGAACCTCACGTCAACACTACCGAACTCCACCAATTCGCTGTAGCCGCTTTGTCCGGTAAAGAGGACCTCTGCAGTCAGTGACCAAACACCAGCGCTCAGCTGAGTATTCATTGTATAATCGACTTGAACACTGGTAGGGGCAATCTTTAGCGAGCCTTTTGGGACATTGAATGTCGTAGATGAATCTTCTTCAACAACAATATTCGTTGGGTCACTAGAGTCCACGAAGGTTAATTTCAGGCGTGCATCAATGTCTTGAACTCCCTGGTTTTCAACCACTGCGCTGAATGTGACTGGTCCAGACGGAACCACAGCGACTGAGTTACCCGGTGCGGGTGTTGGGAGCGAACTTGATAGAACGTCACCCTTGTTGTATCGAGGAAAACTTCTCACATCAAAATGGAGCGTCTGTTGATTGTTTCCCGGCCTCGAATCATCGGTTGAGAAGGTCTCAGCAAACAAAACTTGTCCGTTTCCTGGAGAGGCAGTCCAACTGATTAATATCGGGCCGTATGATTGTTGTGAGCCCAGAGAGTCAACAACGAATGAAT
>DUKK01000086.1 GCA_013329355.1 Candidatus Poseidoniaceae archaeon
GCCCAAATAAACAGTTAGGGCATCCATAATTGGTCTCGTACTGGGATTTCACCACTTAGCATTCCCGCTAGGTCATTTAGATCGTCATTATCGAATTCATCTGGTAATTGACCTGTTATAATATTAGACAGATCGGCTGATTCAACCGCCCAATACATGACCGAGTCCTCGTTATTGGAATGACCAGGGTGGTCTTCATCCTCGTGGTCTACTGGTGATTTGTAGACTAAATTGACCAATCCTAGTAAGTGGCCGTACTCGTGAACCAAGACGCTATTCTCAATTTCCTCAGCTGATGGTCGACTAAAAAAAGGTCCCTCAGCCTCTTCAACCGCGTCTTTGAAAATTGCCACAGTTGATGCGTCTACTGCGACTCCCAAGACGTCATTATTACTATACCCACCTGCGGGGAAGAGTGCTTGCCAGTATAATGTGGAATCCGTTTGTGGGTCAGTGGATTTATGTTGCCATGCCTTGTTTCTTACATCGTCTGCAGTCCATGAACTAGATTGCTCGAAGTCAGTTTCTGTTAGCAAAACCTCTATCCCATTTGGTTTATTGCAGACCTCTTGAAGTCTAGTCTTTAGCAAATCAATTGAACTTTGCTCTGGCATGTAGCCAGACTCATAATCAATTTCGATTACCATTGAGGTATACTTTGCCGAACTCAAACAGGCTAAAGTTAGACCGCCCGGTATACCTTTTTTATCCTCGGCGATGAATATATTGTTGCCAAAACAACCAGAAAGTGACGCAAACAGCATCAGCATGCATAGCATCAATGGCAGCAGTTTTTTCTTTGCCATGTTGTGCGGTAGAGGTTTACTTTTGAAAATGTTGTCACCAATTATCAGGCATTTCAATCGGGGAGAACAGTTGACCCGGAGAAGTGATGTTAGCTAACTGTGACCTTGCAAGGTGTTCCCACATGCGCAAGGCGGCGATACCGTCGAGTAGTATCATCTCGGTTTCAACCATTGTTACTCGCACCAATGTTTCCAGTATATCCATCCTTTCCTCATCGATAACTGACAGTATCTTATCTACGGCTAGTGAGGATTTTACCTCATCGTGAATGGGTTTTTCAATCGGCCACTGTTTGATTATTCTTTCCGGTAACTCAAATTCATTTTCAATTGCGTGCTTATTCAAGGTTTCAAGCATTGGGCTAATCATATTTTGAATAACCATGCTTACTTCGACCAGCGGCATATTAAGTTGTTTGATCAAATTAACCATGCGTTCCTGTAAAGTTACCAGTCCATCGATGGCCTCCTCTGACAAGTTACCACTACCCACAATTAACCTGTCTGTCTGGAATCATAGCGTATCGGTGATGAGTCACCACGTAAACCATCCTCTTCATCATCATTTACCTCAAACCAGTCAACTATCCAGTCACCATCTGTGTCCCAGTTAATCGGACTACTGCCCTCTGCTAAGTGGTCATCATCGAAGTCCATCAAATACCAACCCAGTTCATGCTCGCCCACTGCTCTGACTGGTGCAGTTTGTGGTGAACTTGCATAGTAAATTTCCCACTGGTCTGTCTGTGCTCCTGAAACTAAAATATCATCATCTGTTGAGTCAAGGGTAAGGAAATCGTTGTCGTTGTCGTCTATTATCAACACATACCTGAAGTCGTTAACAGATTGTTTATCCATTTTTAGGTAATTAGTTGATGCTTCAGAAGGCTCGCCTAGTCCAAGAGTATACCCCCTGAACTGCCACCATTCTTCTACTGGGCTACCTTGGTAAATCAATGGGGCCAAACGCACTGCATTTGGTGAAGTCAAATCTTCATCTGTGATCATGTAAAACTCTTGGAAGTTAGTGTAGGGCTCATAACTACAACCGGCCCCTGAGCAATCATAATTACCATCGTTATCTGGGTCGTAATTTGCATCGACTGGGTCAGCTGGGTCAAGAGTAAACCAAGTAAATTCCAGTTCCGGTCGAGATAAAACACCAGACTCAGATGATAGTGGTAGACATGAAACAGTATTAGTATCACATTCACCGCCAGTAAGGGAATCTATCCAGACTACCTTAATCCTCAGATACGAGGAAAAATTATCATTTGATTCATTCCACGCCATTTTGTATTCATACCAATCAGGCAGCATGTCACCATCAGTATCATTGTCAGTGGGATTGATACCATATTTGAACACTTCACGCCCGTCGCTTAGGTTGTAATCAATCTGGTGAGAGACCACAACCCCGTTTACTACTTGAGTTAGCCAAGTAACAGAGTCTCCATCAGTATCGTTTAAGTCAGGACGCGTGTTGTTATTCCACTCCATCAAATTAGTGAACGGTAGCGAACCTGGACCCGGCTGGATGATAACTCCACTGTCAATGAAGTTACGGTCATTCCAAACCCCCTGTCCTGCTGGAATGTCGATTGCATTTCGGTCATACCAGCCGTCACTATCGCCATCATAGTTTACGTCATGTGGATTAATTGGGTTAGCCGCCCAATGGTTTTGCGTAGTTACGTCAGGCATACCGTATATTGCGTAGCAGTATTCCCAGCCGTCCGGTATCGAATCCCCATCTGAGTCACTGCTAGTAGGATCAGCAACCCCAATTAAGGTGCGATTGAAATTATTTTTATCGTAGAAATTTATTCTCTGCATTCGGTCCGTGCTTTCTGGGCTCTTTGACGCAAAATCGTCATACAATGCGGCAGTCGCTTCAAAATAATTGTAGCCTAATTCTTCGATATATGCATCGATTGCATCATCTCCGAAGCTTAGAATTCCGACCTCTTGCGGAATCGTATTGCGCTCTGAATATTTACCCCATGTTCTTGATTCCCATTCTCGCAGATTGGAAAATCTCTCATCAAGCGATATGTTGCCATCACCATCACAATCAAAACTGTCACCGTCTGTATCAAGTAACACATCACCATCGATAAGAGGGTTTATGCTCCAGAGATTATTTTCTAAATCCTACTCAGCGAACCAATATTCAAATCCATCATACATTCCATCGCCGTCAGTATCTGGGTTGGTAGGGTCAGTGATTCCCATTAGTATGGAAATAAAGGCGTTAGCGGGCTCCCCGTTCTGCCAATCATTGAAATCATTAAGTAACCGCTTACCCCGAGTTTCTTTGGAAATTAACATATTGAACATCCGCTGAGTCTTTTCGGTGGGCTGTAACAGATCACCGTCGATATGGAGCAAAGGAGCGTCTGAGGGATGAACAATACCGTTGTCTGGGTTGGACGTAACAAGGGCAAATTCTTGTAAATCAACTAAACCATCCTCGTCTGAATCAAATAATCCATCACCGGGTGTTAACGGGTTCAATGTCCAGGTCTGTGCTGAGGAATTCCAGGTGGTGAATAATAACTCAACACCATCAATTATTCCATCGCCATCGGTATCAACATTGTTCGGATCCCCGGTTATACCAGTCAGGTTTCTTTGAGTTGAATTGACGAAGGAGCCGAAAGACAAATCGGTATCTATTCCGGCCCAAGCCTGGAAGGTGTAGGCGGTCCCGATAGTTGTCACAAACCACTTTGGAGAACTGCGATTGGCGTCTGTTTCGCTTATTAGTGGGTCAACTGCATTGTATTCTTCCCAATTGGTCATACCATCGTCATCGGCATCCTGCCATCGATCTGCTGGTTGCAGTGGATTCAATGACCACTCATCTTGTAAGACATCCCATCTCGAGAACCAAATTTCCCATCCGTCCGGCATGCCATCCTCATCGGAATCTGAATCCAACGGGTCCGCTGCGCCGGCATCTAGTGAGTTTTGTCCGGCTAGATACGAACCAGATGCTCGTTGGGAGTAAGATGCCTCTGGATAGCCGTTAGCTCCAACATTATCGAATAAATCAGTAGTTAACCCAAATGGCAGGTTATCGAAATCCACCGGGTTGTCAGAATTGAATAAATCGTCTCGTAAGTGGTATTCAAGATAATTTACGAATGCTTCATTTTGTTGAAGAATCCCATCTCGGTTGATATCAAACCCATCATTATCAGGATTATTCAGTGCGTCCGTTCCGTTAAGCGGATTAATTCCCGCCCTGCTTGCTGACCATGTACACGAATAGGCAGCCTCCCAACCGTCAGGTAATGTATCCCCATCTGAATCGATGTTATTAGGGTCAGATTCTGTCCAATTCTCTGCGTTTGAGACATTTTCACCATGCGATTCTAACAGCAAGCCTTGCACTGCATCATACTTGAGTTGACTCCACTGATACTCGCACAGATTCTGCAAGCCATCCCCGTCGGCATCCCAATTTGCATCCTCAGGCCGGTTGGGATCCAGCGACCAATTGTTGCCGCCAGTAAATGATGAGCCAACCCATCGTCGATGCTGAATTTCCCAGCCATCTGGCATGCCGTCACCATCACTATCATGGTTAGTTGGATCGGTACCAACATCAGCAATTGAAGATTCCAGATAGGTTTGGTTAGCTGCTGCGCCGATTTGACTGTCGCATATATACTCTAGCTGCACATTGTAGTAACACCACAAATTACTACTCGCAAAGAAAAATCCGAAGTATTCCTCTCCGTCCGACAATCCGTCACTGTCAGTGTCGCCGACATTGGGATTGGTTGAGTTGTAGCCAGCATCGGTCCGCTGAGTGTATCTAAATTCATCTAGATTAGTCCACAAGCGCTCATATATGCCGTCACTGGATTGGTCTAGATCTAAGCCATCAAAATCTAAGTCTAACAATGCGTCCCAAGGATCTGTCGGGTCTAAACCATTGCCTATTTCCCACCCGTCAGGCATGCCGTCGCTATCTGAGTCATTTGATTTCGGATTCATCAACTCTAGGTTTGAGAATTCACCGGGCTCTGCGGCAGCAAAAATGGTTATATTATTTCCTTCACCAATAGTAATTATTTCACTTATATAGCCAGGTATCAATTCTTGGTCAGCAATTTCATAGACGTTTGAGTAATCTCCAGAAACCATCCAGGTTCCGGCATTTGAGCCAAGTATTATTTGTTCACCAGTTGTGTGAATTGCTCTGATATTATTGATTTCTCTGGTGTTGATTTCCTCAGAACCCGGATTCTCAAGCAATCCACTGTGACTGATTACATCATCAATCAATCTCATCTGATGAAGCCCTGACGGCGTGCCGAACCACAACACTTGAGGGTTCTCAATAGACGGGCCGTCGAGATGTAGGTCTCTGACCTCAGCAGGATTTTCGTCGCTTCCCGCCGGCAATGTTCTTAATTCATTGATGGAAGCAAAAATACCAGTATCTTCGGTGCTAAAATAAAACCGCCATTCAGCCGATTCACCATCCCTACCTGAGTTGGTTTCAGATATTAGTAAACCTCTGTCTGTAGCGATAAATAGTGTTAGATTACCATCGGCAAGCCCGTGCTCTATGTCGGTAACAGTGGCATTACCATTAGTAAGTTGATTTGTAACAGCATCACTGACAGAGTTTATTTCTTCAATTAAACCAGAATTACTTACCTCGAAAACATTACCAGCACCAGCGACACCTAGACCAATGATTTGATTGTTTGGACTATTTACCTTCAACTCTTCGATTTCTAATATCGGTTGTGATAAAGACCAATCCCATGCCTGGGAACTCTCGATTGAACCGTCTATTAGGATTCGTCCGACTCCCAAACCAAAGTTGGAAGCCACGGCGATTGCATAGGGAGTGTCATCGGAATCAAACAGTAATTCTGCATCCTGTAAAATTACCCCTTGAGGCATCCAGTAATCATTACTAGATTGGGTTGAGTAATCGATGACTGTTATGCCATATTTTGTGGTAACATAAACTGTCGAGTCAACCAAATCCATTGCTCTAACATCATGGTGCATCACACTAATCCCTTCACCGGATGTGGCGAAGGATATAGGATATTGAATCAAGGTTGACGATTCAGAACCGAACCCAACTGACTTCAAACCGGCAATTACTTCATTTCCATCATCAAAATAAATTTTGTATTCTTCGATATTAGACAATTGCTCACCAAGAGCAAGTGCGGTATCAGTCCTACTTACATCCGGTGACAATACTCCATCTCGATTAGCATCCCAGCCGTCAAAATCCTCATCAGCAAGAGCGCTACTACGATTAAGCGGATCCAATCCAAAGTGTACTTCCCAACCATCGGGTATACCATCACCGAATGAAGGATATAAACTACGTATGGAGAAACCATCCCAGGTATATCGATCGGAATCCTTTAACAGCGGATCTGTGCCTAACCACAAATCTTCACCAACTGGTGATTCTGCGTTCGTACAAGCAGGTAATAGGTTCTGAAATGTTGCATTAGTTCCAGTCGGGATAAACGGCCAGTTAGTCAACAAAGCACCTTCTGGTAAGGTTGCACTACACCACAATCCATCTAATTCCGTGGTGTGGTTAGACGGTGCACCGTGAATGTACTCCTCACTCGAAGTATACCATTCATTTTGGTTCATGATGCCGTCTCTATTAACATCGAAACCATCCATATCAATGTCCTTAGTTGCATCGGTGGCATTCAACGGATCAAAATCATCACATGTGTAGCGCTGAGCAAAAATGTCGAAGCCGCCTATTCTCAAACACATGTAGGCCTCATAGCCGTCCGGCATACCATCGCCGTCTGTATCTGACTTGCGTGGGTCAAGGTAAGTTCTGAAACCCTCACCATCTACGACGCCGGTTAAGCCACGCAAAAATCCTGGGTCAGTACAGTCAGCAGGATACGGCCAACAGTATTCCTCTGTCGCGTTCATTCCGTCTCGATCATTATCTAGCATGGCATCAGATGCATCGTCTTTGTCCAATCCTTCCATTGCAAAACCTCT
>DUKK01000176.1 GCA_013329355.1 Candidatus Poseidoniaceae archaeon
CATAGTGTTAGCAGGTGTGAAGAATCCAGCATCGGCACTTGCAGATACCGGCTCTCGCCACTGTATTTCATGTGAAATATTGTCTTGGGATGGAGCAAAGAATGTCGAGCCTGGATAGTAGGCAATAATACGCCACAATCCTTGGCATGGCTGACCTTCACAGGTTCGTCCATCAAACGCCCACTCGAAACTAGCAATACCTTGTTCGTTGGTTATCGAACGATTTTCACCGTCGGTAACCCACTCACCATCGTTGGAGAAGTATTGGCGCAGGAAGAATACCTCTTCGTTTTCAACTGCCAAATCTAAACGGTCCCTAATCAACGCGATTTCACCGATAACAGGGTCTCCCTCTGAAAGGCCATTTACCCCAACATAGCGCCAAGTTTGCTGAACTTGAATGTCTACTCTGGACCTGACCAGAATATCAACATCCATGTACGAACCGTTCAATGACTTATCCGCATCTCTGGCACAGCCACCATAGTTACTCAAATCCTCTGTCGGCTCGTATGCCACACGTAATACTCGGAAGCCTTCTGTCTTACCACCCGTTGTCTCAACACCTTTCAGCGTTGGATTTTGGAGCGGGTCGCCACTGAACCAACTGATGGTCCCACGATCGTCAAGGCCCTGACTAGTACGAATACGGGCGACTGGCCTAACATTCTCCTCCGGGTCGAGATAAATATTGAGACACTTATCACCAACTGGGTCACCATTACTTTGTTTCAAGACCGCATCGATGTGGAAAGATTCCTTCAGGAACAACCGATAATATTCGGTTCCGTTAGGCGCTAACCACTTATCTGTGGTAGACTTGAAAGGCCCAACATCAGTAATAGACAAGGTAGAATTCGAGAATATCTGATAAGTCAAAGGTAGCGTTTTTGATTTGTAGCGATACTGGTCACGATTTTGTGAATCAAGCGCAGAGTAGATGATGTTGATATCTGCTTGGCCCGCTTGAACTCCCTCAATATCACATTCTATAACGAAAATGCCAAATTCATCGGTTCTCACATCGTTACACTTTGTGATTTGATTGTTGGGGTCATTCTTCATCGTATACTGCGCAGAGACAATTCTACTGGTGAGGTTGTTGCCCAGCTCATCGTAAAGGCGGCCGGTGAGTATCATTGGCTTGTCTTCATACTGGTTGGTTTGCGGATCAAACTCACCAGTGTAAACAATTTCCTCATCTGGCGCGTCAATGAAAGTGGTTCCTATCAAGTTGAAGCCATTTTCAATGTTCGGCATGAAAACGCGGAACTTCTCATTGTTCGGGACGAAGGTACATGAATCCCATGCACCGCCCAAGGTTCTGATATCAAGGTCATCAGCGAATGGTTGACAACCTTCGTTTGGTAGATTTTCCTCATATCGTAAGATAACGTTCACCGGTCCGAACCCATCAGGTAGGAAGCCTGCAGGATCCTGAGCAAGTTTGGACGGGGTAAGTGGTAAAACATCGGCCCTCAGACAACCAACGGATTCTTGCCGGCTGACAATTCCATCTTGGTTGGTATCCCAGTCGGAAAATTCGTCGTTATTTCCATCATAATAGCATAGGTGTGAATCTCCCGCACCCGGAATAGGTTCAGGAAGCGTTAGTTGTCCCGCACCTTGTGGAGCAATAGTGGCAACCAATTGTCGGTAAGTGATTCCTTGGAAGTCAGTGCCTTCAAAGATGACATCAACTAAGCCACCATTAGGTGCATTTGCGCCGTTAAGGTTGACTGGGGTAATACTTGGATCATTGGCTCCGTCATCAGTTATCTGGGCAACAAAGTTCCATGAATCACCACTTACTCGATAATTGCCAAATTCTTCCTGCACCTGTCGCGGTAGCAAATCTGTGACAGAAATATTGGTCCGAGAGATAACCCAGATATATTGACTAACAGATGAGCCTTTGAGAAGTTTGGAGCCTGGATATTCGAACTCTAAGGAGAAATTTCCTAGCGAATCGGTACTGTTGATAGTGAAGGGGACCTCAAAGAAGCCGTTATCATCAGTGTAGTTAACACCAGTCCTGCCATCGAATGACCACGTATAATTAACTGGAGCATTTCTTACTGGTTGTAGAGAGTTGTCAACTAATTTTGCTTGAATAACCGTGCTGGTATTTCGATAAAGTCTTGGAGTCGAAGTCATTTGGAAGTCAGTAGTTCCAATCACTGTAATATTGATGTATGCGCCAGTAGGTGATAGTGTACTAGTGTTACCGGTGAAGTAGTAGGCAGAATTGGTAAAGTCTACTCTTGTTCCGTATGTCTTAGCCGGGTATTGACTTAGCCAAGTAAAGTTGTAATCGTAAACCGCGTCACATGTCGAACATGCTTGTGTTGGTTTGGAGGTGAATTGAGTCTCTTGTTGGCCAATGAATAACCCATTACCGTCGATATCAATCTGTAGCGTTACTGGGTCGTCGACCCACGGTGCAAGGGTTCGGTTGGAAACTGTTCCTGTGACTCTGAATCCTTCACCGGTGTTCATTTCCGGAACTATCTCACAACGCACTGCACTGTTAGGATCTGCTGGGTCAACCGCTCCACAAGGTGGCAGATTGGTATTACCGCCGTTTACTAACGCAATTGACCAATTATTGCCAATGGTGCTGATGAATGGCCTAAGCAGCGCTGCCTCACCGGTGAGGCTTGTTGGATTGCCGTCCCAATTAGTTGGATATGGTTTGATTGCTGAAACCTCGTTGTAGTTCAGACCTGCATTAGTCAAGGCGTCGGCGTGGAATAGTGTTGCCCAGTTACCGAAAGTTCCGTCGCCGTTGTTAATCGTTTTATCGAAGTAATAAACTGGGTTGGTTCCAGGAACAAACAGCGTTCCGTCAATATTCATCCGGTGCATTACTCTAACATTTTCCGGCTCTGTATCGTCACCGTATAGGTATGGGAACGGCCATTCATCGGCAAGCTCAGGGAGAACTTGCCCGGTGACAAGATAGTCGCCTGCGGGCAGTGTTGTATTGGTATACAGACTGGTAAAGTTGCCCGTAACTGGGTCTCCAGTTACCGGATCTGTGACAACTACGTGCCGTTTTGTTAGGTCATCCCAAATGATTTCTTCATAGCCACCTGGAATTTGTCCAGGCCCGTTATCCAAACTGGCATTAAGTCGAATCTGGCGCCAAGTACCGGCAATGCCAACATCTTGCACAAATGTCACTGAGGCAAATCCGCGGTTATCTGTTCGGTAGCCGTTACCATCAAGTCCAGAGAAATTGGTTGGTGCAGAGATGTTACCAAATGGGCCGCCACGAACTGTGAAGGTAATCGGAACATTGCTAATCAACTTGGTGTAATCACCTCGCTCAGTATCAGCGGTATAGTGTGCCCAGAAGTCAATCTTGAACGGTTGCTCGCTACTCTTGAATGAGCCTATTGGTGCAATATTAGCGGTTAGATTTGCCTCCGCCCCGACGAAGTATGCTTGAGATTCAGCGCCATTGAAGGCGAACAATTCTGTTACTTCTGCATAGACTTTGTAGGTCGTATTATCACCAACGGTAAGCATTTCCGGGTAGATGTATTGATTGTAAGTAAAGTTGCCGAAATTATTGGTTGGGATGTAGATTGATTCAATTGCCTTTGTCCCATTATTCGCCCACTCTATATTGATTTGTACTGGTATGTTTGGCGCCGACTCATACTGATTGGTTACGGGGTTAATCCAGTCTACATGACCAGAGAATCGCTGTGGTGTTGTTGCGTCAATCCATAGAGTGTCTGGGGCGTCCAAGGTGATGAACGTTGGAGCTTTGTCATCCTTATCGAATACACAATCATTATCGGAATCCCAATCGCTGGATTCTTGTCCGTTATAGCACGGGAATCCTATCTCGTCATCCTCCAGGTGGTCAAAGTCAATATCCTCTAATGTGTCATTATCATCATCCTCATCAATTGCGTCTGGGCCAGTAAATGAATCGCTTGGATTTGCTAGCGCTTCTCCATCGCCGAAGTCATCGTGATCCCATGGGTTGGTTGAGTTCCTATCGAATCGAATTGGCCACACGAGGATTTCGTCCTTGTCTTCCATGCCGTCCTCATCATCGTCTTCATCGATATCATCGCGCAGACCATCATTATCATGGTCAAACGCTTGAGTCAATGAAACCAGCAGTTCAACATTATTGGTTAAACCATCGGCATCCCAATCATCGTCTGCCCAATTAGAGATATTGTCGTTATCATGATCCCATGGTGACTGCTCTTCACCGGTGAAACATCCCGGGATTAATTCCTGGGCCCAATCGTCAATACCATTGTTATCATCATCGTAATCCTCTGCATCTGGGACGCCGTCATTATCGTTATCTACATCGTAATAACGTGGATTCTGGTAACCTTGAGTCATTTCGCCACGATCCCAAACCGCTTGGAAGAAACCGTCATCATCGGCATCGGCATCGTTACCATCATCGTCATTATCGTCACAATTTGTTCCGGTAAAGAACGACGCACCCTCAGGTAGGTTAATGCTCGCATCCTCATCAAGATCATCATTAGTATCCATGTCGAAATAATCCCAAATACCATCGTTATCATCATCAATATCAAACCAGTCATAGACGCCATCAGCATCATCATCAATATCGATTGTGTTATTGAATCCATCACCATCTATGTCTTCATCAATTTCATTTTCTTTGACGTCGGCACCCATTTCATCTGGGAAGTCTTGAACTGCTCCGGTATCTGAGTTCCAGTTCCATCCTTGCACACCCAATCCCAGTCCCATCCAGACAAGGAACGCGTCTCTGCTGTTGGCAATTTGACTGTAGGTTATACCAGCATCAATTGTGCCGTCACCGCCGTAATCATAGTGATAACAGCCGCCTTGAGCCCCTGGGGTACAGCTCCAATTGTTTGAGGGCCCGCCTGCTGTTTGTCCTTGGTCTAGACCGATATCTGGCCGGGTTGAAAATGGCAGACCGAGTTGTGCATTAACGCCGTTTAATGGCATCTGGTAAGCAAATGCATAGGTATAGCCACAGGAGAACCCTGTGGCAAAATTTCCAGCTGTGTAGCCACAGGTTGTCAGATTAAATGTGCCACCCATCTTTGGATCATCTATATCCATTACACCATCATTACCTTCATCTTGATCCCACCAATTCGGTAAACCATCACCGTCCTGGTCGATATCAAGACCATTGATTAATGAATCTCCATCAGTATCAATATCCCACTCATTGCCACCATTACGGGCATTCCATCGGGAGAATAAGAACCAGTAAAATTCTGGCACTTCGCCCGCAGTAACTGGTTGAGTAGTAGCATCATAGCCGTTGTAATTGAGCATCATAGCATCAAACGGATTGTGTCGGAATACCATATTCCAGTAATCTGATGCGTTGTCAGAGTATCCCTGACCATCCGCACTGCCATCCAAATCGCCGCCGTCGTCAACCGGATAGTATGGCCTGTAGAACAAGTCCGTTTGGTCAAAATCGACCACTCCACAGTTACCATCATCCGGGTCATACAGATCTGATAATCCGTCATTATCATCATCCCAATCAATGCTGTTTTCCAGTCCGTCGCCATCGATATCAGAATCGATATCATTTGGTCCATCATCACGATATAACGCGCCGTTAATCAGGTGCAGATCATTGTCGTTATCAAAGTCACAATCCCAATCGATATCAAGAATGTCAATTATCCCGTCATTGTCGTCATCAATATCGTCCCAGTTTGAAATACCGTCCCCGTCCCAATCGTTGAATTGGGAAAATGATGCACGTCGAGAGGTACACCTTGGATCAGGATTCACAGGTATTGGATTTGCTGCTGTGGGGCAATTCCAGGCAGCAACATCTGCACTTGAGTCAAGAGGGAAGGAATCGTTCTCATTCTGAATCTGGTCGTCATCTAAATCATACTCAAAATTGGCTTGGTCGCCGCTTACAGCAATATTTGCTAAGTTGTCTGGATTTGGAGTACCACCCATATCGGTATCCAACCAATCATAGATTGCGTTGTAATTCTGATCGAAGGGTCGCAAACGATCATCGTCAAGATCACCATCATAGTCAATCTCACAATCCAATCCTGGAACGCCATCGGTGTCACCTCCAGGTGTTTGATACGAACCAGTATCATTATTGCGATTGTAATCATTCAAACCGTCATTGTTGTAATCTACTACTACGCACACATCGGGAATGAAATCGTTATCATCATCAGGGTCAGACATGTCGAGAATACCGTCGTTATCATCATCGGTATCTGAGCTGTCTGGAATACCGTCATTGTCGTTATCAGGGTCGAGGAAATTGGGAATTCCGTCCTGATCAAGATCGCCATCAAAAATCTTGGTAAATGAGGGAGTTCCTTGGGATGTTATTGTTGCCTCTTCGAACAGGGGATAGAATCCTGATGCAGTTGCGAGTGGCCCATTTACTCGATTCTGTTCCCAAGCCAAGAAGTCAACACCGCCAGAATAAGCAATATAATCGTTTAATTGCCATTCTCTCGCTGAATCGGTTAACTCACCTGTGTCACCCATTATGGTGGATATGGACACATTGTATGGGTCGCGATCTTGCATATCTGGCACTCCGTCATTATCGTCGTCGTCATCAAAGTAATCTTGGATGCCATCGCTATCAAGGTCACATGGCCACTTGAATTGGTCGATTCGCCCATCATTATCGTCATCCTCATCATATCGGTCAGCACCTGAACCATCGCTATCCTCATCGGTAACTCCGTCGTTATCATGATCCATAGGATTCTGGTCTGCTAAGTATAGCGTGCCTACTGGGTCACCGGTCCACGGATGTATGATGCCAGGGTCGAGGTATCTGTCGGTTGAAACATTGAGCGGATCTAGGCCTTGAGCCTCCAAAGCAGCGATATCTAAAGGCCCTTCTAGAATACCATCGTTGTCGTCATCCCAATCGTCGACGTCTGGTATACCGTCATTGTCGTGGTCCAGCGGGTCGGTTCCGTAGCAACCATCAAACCGTTCGAGTAAATCATAAATCCCGTCGTTATCATCATCCAAATCGTTCAAATCGTTGATTCCATCATTGTCGTGATCCTCTTTGTTAGATTCCTCCAGCATGACTGAGTAGGTCTCAGACAATGCCAGTAGTGCTGAGGTGTCGCTAATTATCCCTGAAGCAACGCCTGGATCAGTCCACATAATGTCGTAAAGAGCGGGGTGAGGTTGGGGTGGTAACTGATTAAAATCTACCAAGGTTCCCTGCCCTGAAACTTCCCCGCCTTGTGGGACTATCTCCGGCTTGAGAATCTCTCCATCAGAGGCGATACCAAAACTCGGAGCCTCCTCGTCCGAGGCTGGCTGAACCGCCAACAAAGAGATGGTAGTACTTGAGATCATTAAGAAGACCATCAGTAGTGATAGTGTTAATTTCCGACGATTTCTTGGCTTATCTTGATAGTTTTTGATTTGCATTGCAGCACCCCGACAATATTCCACCGAGGTATGGTATATCAACGCGATAGGTCGTATGCTGGCAAGAGTATCAAGTCAACAGATTTGTATCAAAGCCAATTTTGAATTAAAAAAAGGTCCCTTGAGGGGCGAGCCCCTCAAAGGACCGTTAACTGGTACTTCTACCAGTGAAATGATGTTAACCCAGTGATTAAATCTCTAAGTCATCGATAATGCCATCATTATCATCATCGTCATCTATGTGGTCTTCAATAGCATCGTTGTCATGGTCGAATTGCCCAGTCATATCGTTGCCATCGTTGTTTTCAAACCAATCGGATAGACCGTCATTATCATCATCGTTATCAGTCATGTCAACGATTCCATCGTTGTCGTGATCATAGCGATATCCGGTTGATGTCGGTCCGCCAATCTCCTCTGTATCGAGGATGTTATCGTTATCGTCATCCAAGTCATCGGCATCATTTAGACCATCATTGTCGTGGTCACGTGTGCGGTCTTCACCTGCATCCATGACCCCGTTCCCGTTCAAATCTTCCCAATCATTTCGGTTGTCGATACCATCATTGTCAATGTCTAGGTCGACACTGTCAGAGATGCCATCGTTGTCGTGATCATAAATGTCGGTGTTTTGATTAGCATCAGTAACTTCTTCTTGGTCGTCTATTCCATCGCCATCATCATCGTTGTCTTCTGCATCATTAATTCCGTCATTGTCGTGATCTTCTGGGTTTGCATCGACATCGTCGGGGATTCCGTCGTTGTCGTCGTCATTGTCAACGTCGTCTGGAATACCGTCGCCGTCGTTATCATTGTCGCCGTTCAAGTCCTGGTTGTCTAGCTGCTGACCCTGTTGCTGATCAGTCTGTTCACCTTGTTGGCCTTGTTGACCATTTTGAGTTTGTCCAGACTGTTGTTCGTTCTGTCCATTTTGATTTTGACCATTCTGATCGCCTTGCTCTTGTTGACCT
>DUKK01000150.1 GCA_013329355.1 Candidatus Poseidoniaceae archaeon
GTTGTTAGCGTCACCAACTATTCGCGTACTCGGCTGGTCGGCAATTCCAGCAGAGTTGCCGTAAAACACCCATACATTACCGCTGTTAAATGGTCCCGAGGTGTTATATGGTTCTGAGATAAACAACTCGTCAAATCCGTCGTCGTTCAGATCGTTTATTATCTCAACATGATAGCCAAATAATGTGCCAGCAGATATTGATTGGTAGGAGCGATCTGGATTGGTTGCGTAGCCAGTAGGCGAACCATATCTTACCTCTACTGACGAAAAGCCTGAACTGTCAAACATATCTCCCGTATTGCCAATAACCAAATCAGCCAAGCCGTCACCATTTAGGTCACCGTCGGCAGAAACCGATTGGCCGAAGTTACTACCCTGTAACATTTGATTTGGACTATCCATCTTAGACCAAATGCTACTAGAATCGCCGCCAGAGAATAACTCAACTTTGCCCGTATCTGAGCCTTGTTCATAATCGATTGAACAAACCAGCAACTCATCGTTACCATCCGAATTGAGGTCATCAACAGCCTCTACGCAATAACCGAATTTTTCGCCGGCTGTTGGAATTTCGGAAACTCCGGAAACCGAACTCAGTGAAACCGCGAGGCCGCTAACTGAGCCAAACGCAAACTGAACCATACCATCATTAGAATTTGCGCCTGGAGACCCGATAGCAATATCATCCAAACCGTCACCGTTGAAGTCGCCAACTGCCAAACTGTTACCCAACATTTGTGCGTCCGAGACACCTTCCCATGAGTGGCCTTGGAATAAGCTCAATCCGTCTACAGAGCCGAAAAATATCGAAACACGACCATTTGAGATTAGCGTTTGAGTAGATGCATCGGCTTCAGCATGCACCAGGTCGGTGAATCCATCGCCATTGAAATCCCCGAACACCATATCACTTGATATCGTATCGGTAAGATCACTAGACAGGATATAATCTGGTGTAAGACTTAATTGGTTATCCTGATTTGCTAACGACCGCTCTATGCGCACAAGAGTTTGATCATCCTGGATTCTTGAAGTGAACAACTGGAGTAATTCTGCACCGTCGAGTGTTAGCCCAATATCGTGGTGTAAATTCTCGCCCTGAGCAACGATCTGATGGTTTATTTGATTCTCAATAATCGTCATCAAAATAGCCTGACTATTTTTTGTATACATAACATGGATTTGGCCATCTGAGGTTATTTCCAGCTCGAAATCAGGACCGACAGGCCCGGCATCGATGAGCCCTGTTTGCCAAAATGCCCCAGTATAGTTTACTCTGTGAAGCGCACCATTGTTATCCCGGAATACGCCCCACTCAAGTTGATTAGGAGTGATTGCTAATTCGATGTTGGTAATTTCGAGACCTTCAAAAATGGTTCTTGTGTGCCACTCATCACCATTGACATATAATGAACTAGCGAAGGCTATTTGTCCCGCTTTGAGGTCGCTACCATTGGTGTATAGGACGCTGGCACGACCGTTCTCTTTAACGGCAATTGCACAATCAAAATCCACCACACCATCAGCTATTCCCAACACTTCATCGATCTGCAGTTGCTTTGTATTCTGTTCAAGATCCGACCAGTAGTACTCTACCGTGCCTTCTTGATTGTGCCAGCATGAATTAATCTCCTGCTGGTCTGAAATAGCCACATCAGGGACAGTTGGAGTGCCGACTGAAGCCGCTTGAATTGGCTGGTTGTGATAGATATCTAGATTGGTTTCAAATCTTACCAAACCTTGTGCAACACCGTCGATGGAGAGTTGCTCACCTGCGAGGTCATAGCCAAAATCTAGCGCATATTCGGTTAGAGCAGCGCTATTTGATTGAGCAGTGGATTGATTGAGGAATTCTGATTCTCTGACGGCGCTTTGACCTATAGCGAGACTTGATACATGGAGAATTAGTAATAAAACCAAACACTTCGCCACAAGCGAGTTGTTTGATGAATACTTACTCGCCATAGTCGACGGATGTGTTGATGGTTGAAAACCATTGCCGAAGAATACCCACTGACCCCCTTTGGGGGTCAAATAGTTGATTTGTGAGTATTGTTGACAAACTACCGATGTTAGGCGATAGTATGCTGCGAGTACTAATCATCGGTAATGCTCCAGGAGAGGACCTATCTCAATGGTCGAATTTAGTCCTAGACTCAGACCTGATTATCGCCTGCGATGGTGCCATGGAAAAGTGTCAAAGCAATGGAATTGTGGTAAATGTTCTGATTGGCGATATGGACAGTATCAGTGAACCAAGCCAACGCTATGCTGAGTCAAAAAGAGTCAAAATAATCAAGCAGACAGACCAAAACACCAATGATTTGACCAAAGCAATAAGCTATGCCGACAGTGTGGGTGCAACTAAAATCAGCATAATCAATGTTGACGGTGGGAGGTCAGACCATCAATTTGCCAATTACTTGTCACTGCTTGAGGCAAAGTCTGACGCTCGTTTGTTGCTCAACGACTGCACCGTCAGGGCATTGTCTAACAACAAACCTATTTCTCATTCTATAGAAATTGGAACAGAGTTTTCTGTGTTCAGTTTAGGGCAAAGTTCGGGAATTAATCTCGCCGGCGGCAAATGGGTACTAAAAAATGCGGTGTTGGAATCAAATTCAACCGGCTTACACAATGTTGCAGTTGAAGATGTAATATCGATTGATTGTAAAACTGGAAATCTGCTAATGTTTGTCAGCCACTGAGATTGGCATATGTTGCCGAATAAATTCTGAGTAATCGGTTGCCTCATCCCAGCTTTTTGCCAACTCATCAACGCGCGCTATTTCGAGGGTTTTCTCCAGACCACCCCAATCTTCAATTAGCCCTAGTCTGAATGCAGCCTTTGGAGTATACCCGGGCAGAAAGTTGCGCCAGACAAAGGGAATTCTACCCGGAGTTATTTGATTGACGACCTTTACAATTGAAGTGTTGCAAGTTGTTAGTAGGGAGTGATACCACTCTGCGTGATTACTCAATTGATTCATTTTTTGAGCGATGGCCAGCAACAGTTGCCGATCCTTACCCGGTGGTGTAACCGCTCTGAACAAGTAGTCTTTGTTGCCACGTGCATTAGTCCTTAAACCAAGTAAATCCCGTTCATAACCGATTAGCAGAAACAATTCATACGAACGCCATAGCCCTTTCCATGGGTGATAACGTTCTCCTTTTACCCGTCTCGCCTCAAAAGATATCGAAATACACCTACCGTCATTAAATTCAATGCTGAGAAATGTGTGCGCAAGTCCATGAATTTTGTGAAAATGGTCGACTATAAACCAGACATCCTTAATTTCTCTCAAATCAAATTTGACATTACTGTCCCATTTCTCGTCACGATCTCTGGTTGTGCGCCAAGTAAAATCTCGGATTTTGGTAAATGTTATGAAATCTCCATCAATAACTGCCTCAGATTGAAACTCGCAGTCAGTATTCCAATTGGAGTTCGTGCTGGGAACCCTTGGCTTTATCCTAGTAAGCCAGACATAATATAATCGCACGGCAACAATAATTATGACTAACAGACAAAATGTAGCGATGTAGTGCAGAAGCGTTGAATCTGCCAGTTTCAGCGGTTTCACCACCTGACCCAGACTCGCAATTCGGCATCCCACCAATCATGATTGCCATCTGGATGCTGCCGCCATAATACACCATCATCATCAGTTGTAGTTGGTAATCCCTCGGCGTCTGGAGAACCATCGGACAGTATCATGGGAGTAGGCCCTAAGTCCCGCATCGGCAGTTCTTCGTCACTGTCTTTCACTCTCACCAGCACCAAATAAGACAGTATGACGACCACCAAGCCAAGAACCCCAATTGAAATCCAACCGACAGATTCAGTTTCTGTGTCATCGCCATATGAGCGAGAAGGAGCCACGGATTTTTGCTCCTCAGTAAGCTCATCACCCGGCAATCTAACCAAATTTACTCCCTCGATAGCGCTAATCAATTCATTGTTAATTACCTCGAGTGAAACTAAGTGCACCCCGGCTGATAGCGTCGTACAGTCAAATTGATCACCGACATTGCCAGCGACCTGATCGCCCTGAATCCGCCAAATTTTTTGGAAATTGCTGAAGTCAATATCGGCATCTGTTGGTATCATGGTAATGAGACAGTCAGTGTCAGTTGTGTTACCATCACCACTAACCAACAGCGAAAAATCAGGAGCAGGTCGATTGTGGATAGTCAAATTCAACCAGTCCTCTGTGGTTTGACCAAGGTCATTGCGATACGCCTCTTTCAATTGATAGTCACCAGCAGGCCAGTTGGAGCAATCGAGGGAGTCTTGCGAGTCAAGAACTGTGAATGGTGCGCCAGAAAATGTTCTCACCCCACTAGCGCCGTATCGAGGTCCCGTCTCATCCGAAAATACGCGAGAAATTGTGCACTCATCTCCAGTCTCTATGTGTTGTGGAGCATTTAATGCCAAGGTAATCGATGGTGTTTGTAGCGCTGGCTTCAGCACGTATGTTGGTAGTGGAATCGTGGTAATGATGTTGCCATCTTGATCCACAATTTGCATTCTCAACTCATGCTCACCCGATGCCCATGCATCATACACCAGTGAGGCATTAGATTGCTCAGAAAAAGTAAATTGCAATATCTCTGTGACTTCTCTATCCTTGTATTCACCGATTAATCGTAGTTCTAGGTTAGTGTTTTCTTGTTCAGTATTGAAAACTACCACCACTCTTATTGCATCATTATCACCATCTTGGTTGGTATCTAGAGTATCATTGCGCAGTGCGATTAAACTCAGCCCGGCATCTGCCAGTGAATCACTACTAGATTCATCTGCCAGAGCATTGACTGAGGTATTAGACAGGGCAACAATCGATAACAGTATCAGTGACACAGAGAACAGCGAAAAATGGCGATTACTAGACACTACTACCACCTTCCGTTTGCTCAGTGTGAACTGCATTGTCATCTGATTGAACCGGAGGTAACTCACTCAACGAAGTTATTCCACCATCGTCATTTTGGGCTAAATTGGCGGCAAAATCGACTGCCTCCTTCTGATTGAACATTTGTTCTGACAACTCTAAGTCATCTTCCTCACGTGCCATCTTTACCACCAATGCTAGCGAAGCCCCAAGAATAAATCCTAGACCAATAATGAGATAGGTTAACCACGATGCTGCAGGGTCTTCGCCCATGATAGCAATGGCAGATTTTAGAGTTCCATATTCGTTGGACCAACCATCACCATTGTTATCTGGACAGCCTTGTAGGTCTCTGGTTGAATCTCCAGCCTCGTTGGGGCAGTCGTCTCGCAAAGCGCCAAGTGTGACATCGCCATACCCATCACCGTCACTGTCACGCCACTGCAGCGCTTCATTCGGGAACGAGTCGGCTAATCCAAACGGATGGGCTTTCCAGGTTTCAGTGGGGTCAGACCAACCATCGCCATCGGTATCACGACATCCCAATCTGTCCATCAGTGATGTGCCACGTACATCTGGGCAGGCGTCACCCTGATTACCTTCGGCTGCATCACCAAAGCCGTCACCATCGGTATCACGCCATTGAGTTGGCTCGTGAATAAATGAGTCGCCTAAATCTGACCACCCATCGCCATCAGTGTCAATACAGCCCCACCTGTCACCGCCC
>DUKK01000010.1 GCA_013329355.1 Candidatus Poseidoniaceae archaeon
AGAACAATACAAACATATAGTCATTAAAAGCCTCCAGAAAATCGAATATCATGTCACAACCCCGGATCTTTTGTATGCGCTTTGAGCCCAATTAACACCATCCCAAGAATGGTAAATAGTAGTCCTCCATTGACAACTGAATTAATCATTCCTTGGTCTATAGAACCGACTATAGCCTCTGCGCCGTCCCCAAGTATTTGCGGGACTAAACCGATAATGGCGAGGATGATTGGACCTATCATGCCAATCGAAAGCAGAGTTTCTGGTACACCACCAAGGTCTTCGATGTACTTTTTCACCGTTTCATTACGGTCCTCTTCCATCCTTTTACCCTGCTTTCTAAGCGTTTCGACAAGGTCAGTGTTCTGTGTTAGATTAGTGTACATCGTGTTTAACAAGCGGCGATACCCATCAGACTCCGCTTTGTTCATCATAGATTTAATTTCGAACTCCAGACCGCGTGACTTACCTGATGAGAGTTTACTCATTACCGAGGCGAAGTCTTTCGATATGATGCCATATCCACCCTTGCCTATCGAATGTATGGCAGCCTCTAGTCCAACACCCGATGACATTAGCACGTCAAGTGTTCTAATGACATAGAGAATCTCTCTTTTTTCATCGAGTTTTCTCAAGCCTAATCCCTCAGATTATGTCTTCTATAAATTCAAATGTAAACATTTCATTTGAACCATCATACTCCATAGTTGCGAAAACAACTTTAACATCCCGCTCTTCAAATGGATCGTGAATACAAGGTTGGCCTGAGCGATACATAGATAGAATTTTTTTGTATTCATCAATCTTCATTTCACCAGAAACAGTGTATAGGGTTGATTCTGAGCCCTCGTCATGGAGATTATCACCTTCCTGACCACGAACTATAGTCCTAGTAATTCTTCTAGCAGATTTAACTTTAATGTCTGCATTTGGTATTCTTATCCAGTCTGAACTACTAGTTCCAGTTGCGGGGCGAATAAAGAAATCCATTCCTGCCATTGCTCCACCTAGTCTGTCCACAGCAGGTTAGGAACTTGAATGTGTTGGGCGAAATCAACTGCTTAAACCAGTCTGAACCAACCAAATGCTGGTTCATGGACGGTCCCATCATCGGATAATTCTTCCAGCTTTTCTTCGGCAACTGATCGTTGAAACCCGCGTGCCTCAGCGTTGATTAAAATCGTTTCAAATTCTACTCCATCGCCTTGGTCGAGTTTTGTAATGATATCCAGAATTACTGATTCTAAGTCATCCTTACCTTCAATTTCCTCATCATCAGCCTCAGTATCCTCAACCAATTGACGTTGTGGGGCAGGCTTTGATGCTGCTTCTAGTCGCCCCTCAGCGATATCAAGTGCTTGCATGACATTCAGTCGATAGTGCTCCAAATCGACATCTCCATAGTGATTCCTCGATGCGACGAGCCCGAGAACTTGCTGCTCTGATAAGTCTGACTTAGCCATGGATTCTGCGTTAGAATCATAGTCGAGGCTTGACAAGTAAATTGACATTCTCTCCATTAGCGATTGTGAGGTTTTAGCAAGCCATGAAGCATACCTTTGAGTGTCGACAACGCACATTTCCTCCGGCCTTAATGAAGTATAAATTGCTCCTTCATCTGTTTGAAATAGCCTAGTTTTAGCAATCATTAGGACAAGAATTGGCTCGCCAGATTCCAGGCGAGATGAGAGTTGAATCGTCAAGTCTTTTACCGAATCAGATACATAATCCCCAACCGAGAAGTAATTTATTCCTGATGGGTCCCTCAACTGCCCCTGATAGATTACCGAACCATTGGCGACATCTCTACCCTCAATCCGTTCCAATAGACCAGCGACCACCACTCGGTTTACTCTCGAGCCGATTTTTGTCACTACAAAAGACGGGTCAAACTCGCCTGAGCCTTTTTCTGAAAGTGTAGACTCACCATACTCCGAGGCAAACATATGTACTGCTGGCTGTCGCTTGATAGACCTAGCAGGTTGCATCAATTTACCCCCCATTGTGCTCTGACTTCGGTAGCAAGCATCTGTGCATCATCAGAACTGATTTTTGCATTATCTGCTAGGATCATAGCACCTTGGTCATCAATAATAGTTCTGCCACCAACAACAAGTTCACGTCCTAACAGATAGTCTCTGATTGACTGAACGTATTCCATTTGACCCTCATTTTCAATGGTTTTGGCCATCTTAACTTCGGTCGTATTCATCAGTTTCAGAGCAGCATCCTTGTTTATCAGAACTGACGCAGTTACTTCTTCATTATCAATCACCAGCCTCAATCTCACATCTTGTTGTGATTCTACCTTGCCAACGCAGCTAGCAAGACTGCACTCACCATCTCTAGTTACCCGACGACATTCGACACACCGCATAATGATACCAGAATCCTCTCTAACACTGACAACGGTTCCCGAGGTTTCAATGCCGACTCTGCTAGCAGAATTGACAATATCACTCAATCCGACCTCGACTACATGATTCTCAAGGTCTATGTCACCATCCCACGGAGCAGATGATAAAATTTCAACTTGGTCAGCCTTGTCCACTGTTATATCCGGAATGCCTTGCCAAGCTCTGACGCGAACACCAGTCAATTTTACCGTTACCGGCAAATCACTCGATTCTAGTGGTAATTGTTGCCATGCACTCATTCGGCACCTTCCCGTTGGATCGGCAATTTGTCCAGACCACAGATGGCGTTCTTCGCCATCCTTGGTGAAACTCCGCTTTTCCCACTCGGTAATTTGAACCACCGTTTCAACATCTCTGGCACCGTCTGTCAGTTGTGAAATTGATTTCAGGTTTTGGCTGTTGAGTTTCTCGACATTAGCAAAATTTGAATCATGGAATGACTCTATTTTAGTCGTCCGACCAAAATTTAATTCTGGAGTATCTCTAAACGTTTTTACCTGTGCTCCGTCGATTTTAATTAAACTACCAACCTCGTGGGTAAATGATTCCCAAGATAAGAAACCAATAGTACCTGTCTCGTCGGCAATCCTGCCCCTTACGACATCGATAGATCCTGATCCATCTTTGCGATGTATCTGGTCATCCCTTGAAGATAAGACCCTGCCAACAAGGCATATGTAGCCGTCTTTTGGTATATCTGCGATATCTATTGGCTCACCAGGTTGGGTCACAGGTCTCGTTCCTTCACGCAGCACCGCAACTCTAGCTCCTTGGTTGATATTTAGAGACATGCGACCTTGATATTCATTTACCGAGGCCCCTTCAATTCTTATGATAGAGCCCGGTGTGATATTGGTATTTGGCCCCCAATCTTTGTATTCCCATCGAGTCTTAGTTGCTCCATCTTCCCATGGATTGTCCTCGATAAGGCCGAATGCAATTTGTTTTTGCTCACCTCTAATCGTTTGCTCTCTGAGATTGTGAGACACAACCTCAACCTCTATTTCCACATCCCTATCCGCTGCGGCTAGTTCTGACAGTAAGGCAACTTTCTTTGTTTGCCGAGGTTGTTGATTTGAGATAGTTGATGACTTTGGGGCTTGGTCTGATTGGAATCTCCTAATGATTGAGCGCAGTGCATCCTGTGGGGGGATGTAGAACTCCTGTTCGTATTTGATGAAAGCAGCTTTAATTTCATCAGTGTCAGCGTCGGGACATTCTGATAAGACCGCTTTTATGTGAGATTCATACTTGTCATCCGACAAATAAAACACCTCTGATTAGATAATTCACTCTGTGATTCCCAAAATTGGGAATACCTGCGGGCCTACGTGCGGTTTGGTTAAGACAATACACTCCCTTTTTCCTCCTGTAAAGATAGACTATCGGCGAAGGGAAATAAATTATCCCTTCACAAATTAAACCGGATTGACTCGCAATCCCTGTTTGAACAAAACATTCGGTAGATACATACTGCCTGACGAGTATGAGCCCTGCTGACGAACTTCCTTACCAAGTAATACGCCATCTTTCATGGCCTTGGCTAGATTGCCAGACAATCCAGCCTGTTTTACCGCGCCAATAATCTCACCATCTTCGACTCGCAGAATAGAACTGGTGGTAACGGAGAAATCGCCGCTGGTCGGGTTTGCAGTATGAGCGCCCATGACGCTGTTGACGATGTAGCCATCCTCAATTAATTCCAACATTTGTTCATAACTCTGTCCTTTTTGTGAGGAGGTCAGGAATAGGTTACTACAACCTGAAATTGGCGGTGACTGATGACCGGAGCGAATTGCGGAGCCGGTTGATTTTGCAGCATCAATCCTGCCTTCAGCGATTTGCTGCGCAGCATCCCTAGTTGACCATAGAGATGCCACAAGTCTGCCCTTATCGATCAATGGATTCTCTCTGGTTGGAACTCCTTCATCGTCCCTGGCACCGGATGAGCGCCCCCCCGGTATTCTTGCATTATCAGTTATGCTCAGGTCGGAAGCGATCACATTCTGACCCATGTGGCCAGACCAAAACGATTCCTCTCTGACTAACTTTTCACCGCGAATTGCATTTGGAACGACTACCGAAAACAATGGTGAAAAACCTTCACTGGTCATCATTACCACAGAATCGTCATCCGGGGTTTCAACCTTGATTGGATTCCGAGTAAGTTTAGCCCACTCAACTGCCCGATTTACACATTCATTTGCTTGGGAAATTCTACTACGCGAGGAAGTACTTTGCCATGAACTGGTAAGTTGGTCACTTTGCTCTATAGAAACCTGAACACCAACGCCGTGTGAGGTGGTTACACCGGCAGCATTGACGCCTTCACTACTATAGATTGCACTCGCATTAGCACTCACCCCAATGCCTCCACCAGTTACAACTGCTCGATCATCAAGCGATGCTACCTCGGAGATGATGTCATCGGCTTGAATCAATAAATCCTCAGAAGACATGTCAACTACGGAAGAATCGTATAGCCCACTAACCGGTTGTGCAGACTGTTCAGATGGTAAGACAAAACCGTTGACCGCCGGTGACATTCTCGCAATTGACAACGCGCTTTTTATTGCGGTATCTGCTGAATTAACATCCACTAAGTAGGCAAATCCAAACCGTCCTTCTTCTAGCACCCTTATGCCAAATCCGCCCTCGCCACCACCTGCAGCTAGGGAAATCTTTCCACCTTCAATGTCAATTTGATGACCATAGGATTGTGTCGCTACTACTTCCCAACTACTGATATCCATCGCACTACATCTGTCGCCAATAATTTTGCAACCTTCCTGTAGTCTATCCAAGGCACTTTCCGGTAGCAAGTTCATCCCACCAGTGCTTCGCTAATCCTCATAATTGGTCCACCATCACCAACCGGCACGGTCTGTCCCTTGCCACAAAACCCTGGTGCTGCTAACTTTGACTCTTTAGTCAAACCATCGACATTGTTCAGAATCTGTAAAGTTAGACCACTTACACTTACATCCTTGAGGGGTGCAGTTATTTCTCCGTTTTCGATTAACCATGCTTCTTGAGCAGCGAATTGAAATGATCCTCTTCCAGTATCAACCTGCCCTCCTCTAGATCCACAGGCATACACTCCATACTCCAAGTCTTCAACAAGTTCATCCAAATCTGTATGTGTGCCACCATGAATAAGAGTATTGGACATTCTTACTAATGGATGGTGTAACCCATCTTGGGCTCTAGCGCCGGCATTTGGCTTTATGTCAAAATGTGCTGCTGTCTCCCGATGGTTAAGATACTCAGTAAGTACGCCATTCTTGATCAAGAGTTTTTCAGTTGTATCCAAGCCCTCATCATCTATTGGGTGTGAACCATACCCACCACGTATAGTCGGGTCATCAATGACAGTAACAATATCACTACCTATTTTCTGACCCAACTTACCGTCGAGGCAGGAATCTCCAGCCGCCACGAGGTCTGCCTCGCAAGGATGGCCTAATGCCTCATGGATGTATACACCTGTTAAATCTCGGTCAGCGATTAGTGGTAGTTTTCCTGATGGCGCTCGCTCTGCTTTGAGCAATCTGAGAGCTGAGGTTTTTGCATCAATTCCAAGTTGGTTAATGTCGCATGATTCAATCAGTTCTAAACCTCCCTCACCACCGAATCTGGTTCGATAGGAGACAACATCAGAACCATCGCGGGCAGTAACCATACCGTTTATGAGCGACCTTTGAAAACTCCACGTGCGATTCATACCCTCACTGCTCAAGAATTCAGTGTGGATGTGTTCATCATGCCAGCCACAGGTGACTGAAACAACATTTTCATGACCACTAGCAGAGTCACTGAGCAAATTCATTAACTCTAAACGGTCAGCTAAATCCGTGTTACGGACGTCTTTTTTTGGTTTCCAGTGCAGACTGTCTTCAATTATTGGAACTTCTGCCAAACTGATTGGTCTATCATTCGACGACCGTCTAGCAGCAACGGATTGTGCTAGTTTTAAAGTTGGACCCATTTGCTGTTCAAGCGATGCAATATCAGTAGTAGAATGTACACCCCATGCGCCATCTGCGAGGACTCTGATGGTTGCGCCGATTTCTTGACCCGGAATTGCACGCTCTAGTTTTCTATCTCGAATGGTGGCGGAATAATCAGTATAGGCCACTAGCCTAACTTCTGCGTATGCGGCACCATCTGTGGTTACTTTGTCTAGACTTTTATTGATTTTGTCAACATCTAAGTATTTGTGATTGTGTCCACTTATAACTGAATCCGGAGACTTCGTCATTACCATATACAGCCGAAGTGATTGTGGTGTTTGAATGCTTCTTTGGTATGATTATGAGTTAAGTTCGGTGGAAATAGTCAGACCAACCAGTAAATCACCAGTATTTTCGCTAATTACATCAACTTTCAAACCCAATTTGTTTAGGCCATGAACTGTTAACTCTGGGATACCATCGATAAGGGAGAGATCCAACTTTTTACAAAGATTATCAACGATGGCTGTCGTTTTATCATCATCTAATATTGGAACCATCTCACCATTAACATTCTCATATTCTGGCAAATTAACAATCCATGCATAACCGTGATTATCGCTTATCCCCACCTTTTTGAATGCTTCAGAAACGTGGTGTGTCGCAGCAATGTAGCGCAAAAATTCGGCATCGATAGACCTGGCAAGAGCGCGGTTTTGTTCAAAAGCACGTTGGCAAAGCACCCAAGCAGTCCACAATTGCTGTTGTGTTTGAGCAGCATAATCGGCTAAAAGAAGCCAATTTTGGGTTGGCCTGACATCGATGAATTGCTGAATTAAATTATTGACGGACTTTGATAAATCAATTTTGAAACATGGAAAGAGTGGCATCTCCATAACTTCCCGTGATATTATTGGTTTTTCAATAATCCGCATCATCTTCCCCATCAAGAGGGACATCATCTCGCCTTTTTTCCTTGGTTTTGCCACCTGACTTCCGCAATACTTTATTCACCTCAAACAAAATTTTGTCTAGTAATTGTGGACCCCATCCTCTAATCTTGAGCACTTCTGAAATCTGTTTCTTATTCATACTAGCCACATCATTTGGATTTCTAATGCCAAGTTTAGATAACTCTCTGGCCCTCGTTCTGCCAACATTCGGAATGTTGACCAAGGATAGTAAGTCCTCTTTGCAACCGTGCCTAACTCTTAATCTCAAGACATCTAATTGCCTCACTATGGTGGCGATTTGAGTCATATGATCCTCTGAAAACACATCATCAGTCAGCATAACCTCTCTAGCAGAGTGGATTAGCCATTCCATTATGTCGACACGATAGTGGATATCACCAGGATTAACGTCCAATTCTCTCTCTATAGAACGGATGTTATCTTCCGATGACCACATCTCTACCATCCAAGCGGATTTTACATTCGATAGTAACATTTCATCATAACTAGAATCTGCTAGTAACTCATCCTCAACTGAATTGGTTTTAATCCATAATTTAGAGTTAATCTCCATTTCAGAATTCTTAGCCCACAAAGAGGTGAAATCAGGTGTTGCGGTGGCAAGATGCAACAAACCAAAGTTTGTCACTGGGCCTATATCCTTGACCAGCCGTCGAACTGCTCTACGCAAACCAGTTCTTATCACCGATGCTGAGAGTGGATCGAGATACAATTGAGTTATTCTTTCCCCCATCGCAGTCGCCTCATATTTCATACCTGAAGCATTTGGGTGCTCCTTGGCTTTCCATCCTCCTGTATTATTGAGCTTAGTCGCTGGACTAAATCCAAATTCTATGTTGTTGTAGGCCGAGGTCTTACTGCTTGGTTCAGACATAGTTGAGTCTGAAACTTCAACCCCAGGTATACTTTGAGCAGCACTAGCCCAAAGTGGTATGGAGTCATCCCATTGGTCATCACCTTCTGCATCATCCCCAGATTTATTGATGACATAATCATCATCAACACCTAACGTTCTAATAAAACGCTCTTCTAGCAACCACCTGATTGTTTCATCAATCTTTTCATTTAATAAGTGACCAGGTGTTGAAAATCCTAGAAATGTTGCGGCAAAAAAATCACCTATCTCACCTCGGTGTTGAATACCACCGGAAGCAATGATGGCTAGAATGTGAGTCCTGAGTGCTGGTTCCCCAGATAATTTTGATATAATTGGTTCAACTTCACCAAAGAAATATTTTTCACTAACCATATCGGCTACTTCCCACCCATCTGTACCTTTACACAATACCCAAGCCTCACCGAAATCATCGTATTTTGGACGGCCAGCACGGCCTAACATTTGCCTTATTTCCATAACCGGTAAAGGCCTACTCATACCGTCATCCCACCGTTTAATATCCCTCACTAGGACTCTTCTAGCGGGAAGATTGACCCCCGCAGCCAAAGTTGGCGTTGCAGTAAGACAGGTTATTATTCCAGTTTTGAATGCCTGCTCGATGGCCTTACGCTGGCTATGAGTCAGACCAGCATGATGAAATGCTATCCCTCCCTTCAAACACTCAACTAGTTTTTCAGCCATCGCCGACTGTCTTGCACCCTCTATAGAAGCAATGACAGTTGCAAATTCATTTAGTTTATCGGGATTTTCTTTAGCCAGCTTCTTTTGCACCCTCTTTGACAGTTTTAGAGCCTCTGATTCGGCGCTTTTTCTTGTCCCAACAAAAATTAGCAGTTGCCCCTGTGAATCTAGTGTATCCTCTAACGCCACCCAAGTTGGGTGTGATTTTGGTCCAACTAAGTCTCTTGGGGGTTTGAGATATCCAGGTTCAGAACTGCGGGCTGATGACTGGATTACCCTAGGTTCAATGTGTAAATCATGGAAAGTGCTGTATTCCAAAGCCACTGGGCGCCAGTCAGAGATAATCAGTTCTGCATCTAGCCAGTTTGCAAGCTCCGCGCAGTTGCCGACAGTTGCCGACAAGGCTATTATTTGAGCATTAGGCTTGAGATAACGCAGTTTGGTAAGATTAATTTCCAAGGTGGGACCTCTCGAAGCGTCGTTTAACAAATGGAATTCATCAGCAATAATAATTGAAACATTTGACACTGTTTCGGATCTGTTCCTGATCAATGAGTCAAGTTTCTCTGAAGTGCAAACTAGTATATCACACTCATTGATTTTCTTCGCCTCAGAGGTTGCATCACCGATGCCAAGACCGATTGTCAGGTTGAGGGCATTTCCAAGTTGTGTCAATTCGTCATACTTCTCGGTCGCCAATGCTTTGAGCGGTACGATATATACTGCTTTGGAACCAACCTCCTCCAACAACAGTTTGCGAAGTATGCCAAGATATGCGATGAGCGATTTACCACTTGCGGTGGGGATCGCAATAAGCGCACTGCGACCCGAGAAAATCGGTCCAATAGATTCCGTTTGTGGTGGATGAAGCCTTTCTATACCCCATTGCTTAGTGAAAAACTGCCGTGCTTTTTGAGGTAAATCCAAGTCATTGATTGACATAGTTTCACCTGCCATGTTACCAGTGTGTTGCCAATAGTCCAAAAGGACAGCGCATAATTATAACACTCCGACATCAATAAGACCTTTCGATTCCTGCATTAGTAACATGAGCGATGATATTGACTCAATGGTCGAAGATCGTTTGTCTGTTTTTGACGACGAGCCCGATTTGAATGACTGGGTGGAGGTCATGTGCGGTGCAGCAATGGCAGTCCTCGGTATATTCCACCTAATCGAACCCGGGGATTTAGTCGATGAAAACATCATGAGGTG
>DUKK01000198.1:0-6257 GCA_013329355.1 Candidatus Poseidoniaceae archaeon
CACCAGTAATGTCGCCTTTCAGTAATTTTCCAGCGGTAGATTTTACGTCCATAGTCTCATCAATCTCCATGTTTGTGTGGTTTATCAAATGCCTTGTGCACTATCTACAGAGCATTGCAACGCCCAATAGTAGTTATTGATTACTAATGAAATCGGTTGATTTTGCTCAGAATTACTGAATCATATACTAGCGATAACTTTCATCTCCACCGCGATTGGTGTTGGTAGTGCTCTTATCGCTAGAGTTGTCCTTGTTGGCCCTACTTTACCAAGTGTTTCGGCCCATACTTCATTATAACCTTGAAAATCACGGTCCATATCTATCAAAAATGACGTCACATCGAGCACGTTGTTAATTGAAGAGCCTGCCTCCTCAAGAATTCTAGCAATATTATCTATCACTGCTTGGGTCTGTGCTCTGATGTCATAATCTAATGCGTTACCATCGGAATCATGGATTGGACCACCCGGAATCTCATTGGTTTTTGGTTGCCTCGGCCCGACGCCTGACAGATAGATGAGATCACCAACCTTCCGTGCGTGAGGATATGCTCCCACTGGTTTCGGAGCTGATTTAGTATTTACAGACCCCTCAGCTTCAGTCGGGTCCCACAGCGCAGGTCCTTCGCTGGATTCAATTTCAGCTGGTTTAGTTGTATCCAGAACTCCGCGTTCACCACTGTAGACCTCAACATCGTCTTCATCGTATTCTTTGTTGCCAAAACCCGACTGTGCAGGATTTAGGTTGACAACGGCACAACCAGCACCGTGTATGGCTTCGTAAGCTAACACCTTGCCCGTTAAATTATTGCGATTGTCATTCATTGCTGACAGCCACCACATGGGCTTGAAATTAACTACTTTTTGAACGCGAATTTGCTGTTGAATAGTTCGGGATAATTGTCCAACGTCCTCGAGTCTGCCGGCTTCTAGAAATTCGAGGATTTTTCGATTCCATTCGTCATCCTTAAGCGAGTGAATTCGATCGTCTTCTGGGTTTATGTGTTCAGTAAACATCCTATTTGACAGCGACATGGCGGTTATGGCCACTGCGCGACGGCCAGTCTTTCTGACTAATTCCTTGCATGCTTTAGCTAGGACGGTAGTTTCGCTGCGGTCTGCGTACACATTTGATGACACAATGACTGCCGGAATTTTGTTGTCTGGGTTTAACAGTGTTAGTGCCACTACCGATCCAACATCAATCGGAAATCCCCGATAGTTGACACAGCGGCTTTGTAGGCCTCTCGCATGATTTTCGTTATTCCACATAGCAGCAAATTGAGCATCGATGTTCAATGAATAATGAATTGAACCCAACTCATGAAAATCATGGTCGACCATAACCCATTCTGGATTAGGGTCTGAAATGAGTTGATGATCGATAATACTTGGCCATGTTGTTGAGTAAATTATCAACAAATCTGCTTTACTATCTTTGATTATCTGTGCTGCATCATCGTATGCTTGGCGTAATTTGCCCCAGCCATCATTCTGCTCGGGGGCCAATACCGTGTGCGGGTGAACTGGGACCACGAAGGATTCCACGATACCCCCGCCGGTCATCATTATGCCTCCTTGTGTTGGTAAACTGGCCACTCAACAATTGCATTACCTGTGCCAATTATCGTTCCGTAGCCGTGTAATATAGCAGGATAGTCCGGTACTTCCAAGGTTGAGAGTAACCAAGTGAACGCACCGCCGTCTGTTTCAGCGATGGCTTGTTCAGTGAACTCCGGCATCTCGTCGATTATGCGCTGGCATTGACCGGACTTCATATAGTCAATAATTCTCATATCCCAAAGATGCATAGCGTGACTCGTGATGTGTTCCTTACTCATATCTTCAGGGATTTCTGATTCCGTTGTGAAGTGTCGGTGAGAAAGTGAGTTACTGGCTAGAACAACAACTTTCTTACCACTCTCCAAAATTGCTTCCCGCGTGACCCGGCCCAATTCAATCATCATTTCTTGCATTACCTCAACTGAATAATAAGCTCTTGAGCGATTACTAGAAATGACGACCAGTGGTTTATCCCATTCCGGCCTAAACATGTGGCCGGTCGTGATAGTTCCGTAGTCAACTCTGAAATCTGGGTTTGTCATCATCCGGACTGCTAGTCCAGCTTCGTCTGCTTTATCGTGGATTTGCTTGGCTAGTTCAATATCGACATTCATGTCATAATGATAGCGAAATAGGTTAGGAAATACGGGGTCCACAGATAAACTTTGAAAATTTTCCAGTCCAAGGAAATGAGTGCCAACGTATGTTTGCCAGTGAGGTGATAGGATGACTATGGCATCGTAATCCACGCCTTTTAGAGATTCTCTGAGTCGCTCATAACCCCATCTAAGTTGTTCCCAGCCACCCTCAGCCACTGGTTCATTTTGTTCGGGATTCTCTGCGTAAACCAAATGCGGTGGATGGGGTGCTAGACAGCCAGCAACAATTTCACCCTGCGCCATGTCACATGCTAGGAGTATGTTGCCTATATCATCAACGGATAAAACTGTGATTCCCTAAGACTCAAACGGCAGCGAGGATTGGGCTGATTATGGACGAGGACAATACTGAGGTTGGTATTTATGCAAGCTCGTCCAATAAATCCAATTTGGATAGGGTTCGTGGATTAGACTTCAATACCGGTTTCAGACACATAATTGCGCCAGCGTTATTTGGTATGGTATTTGGCATCATTTTCCAACTCTACATTGTCGAAAAATACGCTTGGCCTTCACCACCACAAGGCGCTATCATCGCATCGATACTACTCTCACCGCTGCTCTACTTTACTTTGGTACGAGACCAGCCTTCAAGATGGTATGAGTATACTTTGGGTTTGGCATTACCTGGATTGATATTTTTCATGATGTGGTTTTCTGGGTGGGGAGCGGTATTTTGCGGTGGCTATGGCGCTTTACTCTTGTGGGTATGGATTTCAACCTCTTGGGGGCGTTTCGATTTGCCACCATTCAGGTATGGTGTATGGCACGCTTTTGCGGTTGACATCGGTGCATTCTCTGGGGCCTTGCTCGTCTACAGTATCGGCTTATGAGGTGTAACTTTCGGAATCATTGGGGAAATCCCCAGTCCTAACATCCTTGCAGTATTGTTTAACAGCACCATCAATTGAATCAGCGAGGTTGAGATATCTTCGTAGGAACCTTGGTGAGAAATCCATAGTTATTCCCAGTAAATCGTGCAGAACCAACACTTGCCCATCACAGTCTGGACCCGCTCCTATCCCGATTGTTGGAATGCTAATTGCTTCACTAACTCGTTTTGCTAAATCACGAGGTATTTTTTCTAAAACTATCGCAAAACAGCCAGCCGCTTCAAGCACTTTCGCATCTTCAATTAGTTTAGCTGCCTCATCATCTTCCTTTGCTCTGACAGTATAGGTGCCGAATTTGTAGATTGATTGTGGGGTTAGCCCAAGATGGCCCATGACTGGAATCCCAGCGGTTAGAATACGCTTTATTGATTCAACGATTTCATCACCCCCCTCCAACTTGACTGCGTGACCTTCCGCTTCCTTCATTATGCGAATGGCCGATTCAAGTGCAATTGCAGAATTTCCTTGATATGTTCCAAACGGCATATCAACGACAATCAGCGCTCTATCGACTGCTCGCTTTACACACTGGGCATGATAAATCATGTGGTCAAGCGTCATTGGCACAGTAGTCACTTGGCCCGCCATTACATTTGAGGCAGAATCCCCCACTAGAATTACATCAACACCACCGTTGTCAACTAATTTAGCAAGCGAGTAATCATATGCAGTCAGCATGGTGATTTTTTCACCAGCTCGCTTCATTTCTTGGAGCGTGTGGGTTGTGACCTTTTTCGCTTGGCCGTGAACGGACATGAGCCTACCAAATGCTGTTGAGTTTTGAAGGTCTCGCTGGTTGCAATTTGTTTCAGACATCCATTTCCGCAAGGAATCTGGTCAATTGTAGGAAAACCTCTTTCAGGTCGGGACAAGATAATAGTTGATACTTATATTCTGGATCGCTAATGGTTAGCGCAGCAACAGCAAACATCGATGACGAGCTTTCGTCAATCACCATTTCCGTTCTGTCTTCTATCCAATCTTCAAGTGCATCTTTCTCTATTTGTAATATGCCACCAATCTTACTCAATATGCCGTTTAATGTGGCTTTAAGTTCAGTCTGTTGAAAGGGAGTTAGTTCATGTTCATCATCAAGATACGTGACGTCTGCTGAGAGATATAACTTCGAGTGTTCGATTTCTTCGGGTATTCGCTGGATGATGGTTTCGAGATCTGGTAATATGCCCATTTCAGGGATTAAATCAGCCATGCTTTCGTCTTCAAAAGGTGGCAATGCCGGATCGATTACTCTGTCAACCCTGAATCTTCTTCTTCCTACAAACTCAATAAAATGATTGCTACCTTTGGTTTCATGACTGATTATTTCTGCTTCACAACCAAATGTGCGCGGACCATTCCAACCGTTATGGAATGTCAGTGGGTCAGTCATTATCATACCAAATGGTTTGTCATCCAATAAACAATCATCAAGCATTTGTCGATAGCGCGGTTCGAATATGCGTAGGCTTTGAATTTCGCCGGGCACTAAGACCATTGGGAGAACAAACAATGGTAAATTCTCAATGTCGGCCATGGGGGAAAATCAGCAGGTTTGCTTATCAAGATATGTTCAATCATCTTTTACACATATGTTGGTTAATTCTGAAAAGAAGTTCAGTGACCAATCGCCACCTTCTCGTCCGAGGCCTGAATTCTTAACCCCGCCAAAAGGTGTTCTAAGGTCTCTATGAAGCCAAGTATTAATCCACAGTATACCACTTTCTATCTGTTCAGCGAGAGCTTTACCGCGCGGTATATCAGTCGTCCAAACGGACCCAGCAAGCCCATATTCGGTTTGGTTAGCCATCTCAATAGCCTGCTTGTCAGAATCAAAGCGATGTATTGTTGCAACCGGGCCAAATATTTCTTCAGTGGCGCAACGCGAGTCAATTGCGATTTCAGAGATAAGCGTGGGTGACATGAATGCCCCTGTTGAGTTAGGTTCAGGGAGAGACAACGGCTCACCTCCAGTAAGCAACCTCCCGTTTTCGTTGATTGCTAATTCTATGTATGACAATACCTTTTCCATATGGTCTTGAGAAATTACTGAACCAATGTCGGTGTTGGCTAGTTTTGGGTTTCCTACGGTCATATTTTTCACCTCAGCAACCAGTAAATCGACGAACTCATCGTATACCTTGTCTGCAACGAGGATTCGTGAACCACAAAGACAGACTTGGCCAGAATTGGTAAATGCTGCCCTTGCCGCACCTTTGGCTGCAGCGGATAAATCAGCATCATCTAGTATTATTGTAGCGTTTTTTCCGCCTAATTCCAAGGATAATTTTTTGAACAACGGGGCCGCAGTAGCAGCAACAATTTTTCCAGTTGCCGTACCACCGGTGAAAGATATAGCCTTCACATCGGGGTGTTCAACGATTGCTTGGCCAACCTCATTGCCCAAGCCGTGGACAATATTGATTACTCCTCTAGGGAAGTTAATCGAGGCTAAAATTTCGCATAGTAGATTTGCAGTCATAGGTGTCAGTTCGCTTGGCTTAGCAACTATGGTATTACCCATAACCAAGGCTGGAGCGATTTTCCATGTGAGTAAATAGAGCGGTAAATTCCATGGGGTAATCAGACCAACAACACCAACCGGTTTGCGTATTACATAGTTGGTTGCGTCTGACATCTCATAGCGTAATTGAGTAAGGTTCTCGGCGTGGTCGGCGAAGAAATTGAAATTTCTCACACTTCGACTAGCATCAACCCTCTCAGCCAGCTTTATCGGTTTGCCAGTATCGACACTCTCGAGCATTGCAACCTCGGATTTTCGAGAGTCAAGAGCAGTGGCTATTTTCCTTAACCAACCGATTCTTTCTTCCAGTGTGTAAGCTGACCAGACGACACGGGCATTGTTTGCAGATGTGACCGCCATCTCCACATCGTCGACAGTCGAGTTTGGGATGGTCGCGATAACGGTATTTTCTGCAGGGTTGGAATTTTTTAGATAACTGCCATGCAACGGTGGAACAAATTTTCCGTCAATATAATTCTCTATTTGCATTTTACACCTCGATGTCATAGGTCCAACGATCTTTGTCTGGGTCCCATTCATCCCAGGTGTCGATGTTGCTTAGTGACTCGACATATTTGGGCGGTACAATTCCAGGAACGATAAACGCCTTCTGACGATGTA
>DUKK01000198.1:6548-6684 GCA_013329355.1 Candidatus Poseidoniaceae archaeon
CGATAAACGCCTTCTGACGATGTAAAGGATATGGATTTCTTAAATCGACACCTAGCACTCCCAAAACTGCTCTGGCAACATACCAGGTCGCCTGAGAATTCCAACCGTGAGCAATTTTTATAACAACACCCAGGCC
>DUKK01000030.1:0-20372 GCA_013329355.1 Candidatus Poseidoniaceae archaeon
CGAACTTGTTGCCGGTGACTACTATGTCAACGTCACATATTGGGGCGGCTTTGGCGGCAACCCAGGCGGAACCTATAGGCTACTTGTTGGGGAGCCGGACCAGTCTGCTTATGTGCCGCCATTTACCTGTGGAAGTCAAAATGACCTAGGACTAGGCCAGGATGCGACATCATCTGGTATTCCGTTGGGTAGAAACCCCACAATCAGCGGTACTGGCTGTTTGAGTAACTCAGATGCAGAAGACGTTTACACGTTTGAGGTTGAGGATTACATGAACACGGAGGTACACTTCAATTCAACGACAAACCAACCATTTACTGCGACCCTTACTAACGCAGTCGGTGATCTGGTTGCCTCGGTTGATAACCAGAGTTACGGTTTGCTGTTCGAATCACTGAACAACATGGAGTTTGAAGGACAGCAAAACACCTTCACACTCACTGTTGCCTCTAACGGTGGCCAGGGAGATTATGATGTTGATATCATTGAAATCCCAGCAGCGCTCCCTGATTTAGCGCCAGAAAGTTTGAATTGTCCAACAACAGAAGCCTTCACCGATGAGGAAGTTACTCTTCAGTGGGTCATCAGTAATCTACGTGGACCCGGTTATGGACAGAGTTTCGTCTTGCTAATTGAGTTGGTTAACAGTGATAATGAGACTGTAAACACGATGTATTCATCGGAAGCAGCATCAGATAATCCAAGCGTGAGTAACACGATGTCTTACAACGCCTCTAGTGTTGATGATTATTTCGCTTTCTTCACCATACCTACAGAGACTACTTCTGGCGATTACCGTTGTAAACTAATCATTGATAGCAATGAAGAAATTTCCGAAGAAGATGAAACGAACAACATCCATTTCTCAGCACCATTCTACATCCAAAACGAGGAAGAATTGTGGGCTAATGATGTTGATCGGGATGGATTCAACTCGACTGATGCAGGCGATGGGATAATTGACGACTGTCCTAACAACCCCGGCACCTCCACAGTCGACAGATTTGGCTGTCCTGATTTGGACAATGACGGTGTTTCTAATGACAACGATATCTTGCCGAACGACCCTACTCAATGGTATGACAGCGATGGCGACGGCTTTGGTGACAATCCGAACGGGACAAATGGTGACCAGTGTCCAGAGGTCGCCGGCGTGTTTTCGGGAGACAACGGTGTTGGCTGTCCAATATTAGATTTGGACTTTGACGGCGTTTTGAATGAGAACGATCTTTGCCCAGAAACTCCTATCGGGGTCATCGTTGATTCTGAGGGTTGTGAAATTATCGACGAGCCTCAGGACAACAACACAGACAATAACGATGACGACACTCCTACAGATCCTGTTGCTCCAGTTGACCCTGTGGATCCAACCGACTCAAATGATGGTTCCACAGATTCAACCGAGGAAGCTGAATCAGAAACAGGCCTGTTTGGCATGTCCTTCACACTGATTGGCATAATTGGTGTCGTAATTGTTCTACTCCTAGGAACTCTATTGTTCGTTAGAGGCAGGGGCGCAAAGAGTGACACGTTTGCTATGCAAGAGAAAGCCTATGCTGATGCGGGATATGCTGCAGTCGCTGGAATAGGGGCAGTAGATGCTTCAATAACGCCAGAACAATTAGCATATGAGCAGCAGTTGATTGCCGCAGGATACCCTGCTGACTATGCTCGCGCTTATGCTGACCAACATTTCAGGCCGTGGCTCAAGCAGTAGTGGAAAGGTAACACTCATGACCTGTCGACTAGTGGCAAGCCCATGCAAGTAATGATGAAAACCAGCTCAGGAGATATCCTGATTAAATTATACGCCGATGAAGCCCCTCAGACTGTTGCTAACTTTGTCAAGTTAGTAGAGGCTGGTCATTATAATGGTCTACATTTCCACCGAGTAATCGCGGATTTTATGATTCAGGGCGGCTGCCCACATTCAAGCGATCCTATGTCTCGCCGCGCCGGGACTGGCGGCCCGGGTTGGCAAATTCCTTGTGAGCCCTCTGCATTAGCTCTAAAACACGATAGACCCGGAATTCTCTCGATGGCAAATGCGGGGAGAAACACTGGCGGTTCGCAGTTTTTCCTGACCACTGTGGCGACTCCTTGGCTGAACGGTAATCACGCAGTTTTTGGTGAGGTTGTCGACGGCATGGACGTTGTCACTACAATTGAAAGATGCAAGAAATTACCCGGGGACAGACCTGCTGAACCACAACAAATAATCAGCTGCACTGTTGTTTAATTGGCATGGCAGTATTAGTTATTCACGGTGGCGCAGGCGGTGACGGGCCGTGGCTTGGTAAGACCCCTCTAGACCCAGCCAGAATTTCCTGCATGAAGCAGGTCCTACAAACCATTGGAGCCAAATTAGAATCCGGTGAAATCGACTGTCTTGAAGCAGTAACCATGGCAGTTGAGATGCTCGAGGACGAACCGCTATTCAATGCCGGACAGGGCTCGGTGATAGATGAGGACGGTAGTGTAACTATGGACGCCTCGATTATGCGTGGTTTCGATCAAGCCGCAGGCTCAGTGGTTAATGTTACAGAACTACGACACCCAATTAGAGCCGCAAATCTCATCTTGAAGCAAGGTTGGCCAGTGATGCTCAATAGTGCAGCAGCAGATCAATTCGGTCTCGCTAATAATCTTGAGCAGGTTAGTCAAGACTGGCTTAAAACCGAATTACGAAGAGGACAATGGCAACAATGGCGAGCAAGCAAGGATAGTCCAGGTTCAACAGATGAGGATGATTCGGTTCTTGACCATGACTTGGAAGGTAGAGTTAAGACAGAATTTTCTGATGAAGGAATGGGAACTGTAGGGGCTGTAGCTCTAGATAGCAACGGGAATGTTGCCGCTGCCACATCGACCGGCGGAATGACTGGTAAGCCACGGGGACGTATTGGTGATACACCGATTATTGGCGCAGGGACTTGGGCAGACAAATCAATTGCAATATCATGTACTGGAGTTGGCGAGGCATACATTCGTACCTGTGCTGCGCATCGTCTAGCAATGACCTTCCGTTCAGAGAACGACTTAGCGAAATCAGCAGAGTTGGTGCTTGATGAGGTTGCACCACTCGGTGGTCGTGGCGGACTTATTGCTGTATCTTCGAGTGGTGATTATGTCATGCCCTTCCAAACACGGTTAATGTATCGCGGATTGTGGAACAGTGGTAGTATCGAGGTCGGCATCGGGCCCCAAAACGAGATATAGATATTATTTAATAATTAATTATTAAGCACGTGCTATGTCGAAGCATCGAGTCGGAAACAGACGCATCATTAGTATTAGCATTCCAGAAAATCTAGCGATCCGACTCGATCGTAAAGTGGGCAAGGGAAAGTCTGGTCGGAGTGCAACAATTGCTAAAATGATAGACTCAGCACTAAATCCAAGACCAGTGCAACAGCACAACAAAGCTCCCAAATCAACACGAAACGACGATATCGGTATACGTATCGAATCAGATACAATGGGGGACCTCGAGGTTCCTGATGACCGTTATTACGGATGTCAAACGGCTCGCTCGCTGATTAATTTCGATATCGGTATGGACACTATGCCACGTGGAGTAATCAGAGCTTTTGGTATCTTGAAGCAAGCCGCAGCTAAGACTAATGTTGCGCTTGAGCAGTTGGATTCAGATGCGGGCGAACTCATTATTCGCGCCGCGCAAGAGGTAATTGATGGTGAGCTTGACGATCACTTTCCATTACGTGTCTGGCAAACTGGAAGTGGGACTCAGTCAAACATGAATACAAACGAAGTAATCGCTAATCGCGCTATCGAGATTGCTGGCGGACAAATGGGCTCGAAGAATCCAGTACATCCTAATGATCATGTCAATCGTGCGCAGTCCTCGAACGACACTTTCCCCACCGCAATGCATATTGCTTCTGCTGAAGCCTTTGTTCATGACCTATTACCGAGCGTCAGAGCACTGAGAAACGCCTTGAACGGTAAAGCCAAACAGTGGTATGACATTGTGAAAATCGGCCGCACTCATCTTATGGATGCAGTTCCACTCACGCTCGGACAGGAGGTTTCAGGATGGGTGTCGCAGTTAGATGCAGATTTACGAAGACTGGATTTCGCCCTCGATGATTTGTTTGAGTTAGCCTTGGGTGGAACAGCAGTGGGCACAGGATTGAACACACACCCATTGTTCTCACAAATGGTAGCTGATGAAATTTCTAATATTACCGGATTAAGTTTTGTCAGTGCGGAGAATAAATTTGCGCAACTAGCTGCACATGATGCAGTAGTAGCTGCTAGCGGTGCCCTGAATACCCTTGCAGTCAGTTTGATGAAAATAGCCAATGACATCCGTTGGCTCGGGTCAGGTCCGCGCTGTGGATTAGGTGAGTTAGCCCTGCCAGCTAATGAACCGGGCTCATCGATTATGCCGGGCAAGGTGAATCCAACACAGGCAGAAGCGATGACCATGGTTTGTTGTCAGGTTATGGGTAATCACACTGCTATCACTGTGGGTGGCTCACAAGGTAATTTTGAGTTAAATGTCTACAAACCAATGATGATTCATAATTTGTTGCATTCAATCCGGTTATTGACAGACGCATGCCGTTCAATGCGAGAAAATTGCGTTGAGGGATTGGAACCAGTTACCGATAATATCAATCAGCATCTTGATAATTCACTAATGCTGGTTACAGCTCTAAACAATCACATCGGTTATGATAAAGCAGCCAAGATAGCAAAAAATGCGCATGAAAAGGGAATAACCTTGCGAGCTTCTGCATTAGAATTAGGATACTTAACCAATGAGGAATTTGATGCTTGGGTTAGGCCTGAGGAGATGATAGGGCCATCTGTAGGCTAATTACAAGAAATCCGATAGGGACATTTGCCTAGCACGATCATTTTGGAACAGCGAATCAGTACTATTTGCCATCCACTCAACATTTTGTTTTGTATAGGTATCAACGCCATATTTCTCCATCACGTGTTGTGTTACCTTGATGTATTTTCTCACAGCTCCCTCTGACACGGTCAGTGCGAGATTACCGTTGCATAAATCCCCGGCCGACTTAGTGACACCGAGTGAGCCGAATCCTGCGTTACTAGCTTTGCTAACCTGAATGCACTTGCCAGATATTGGCATTCTTCGATATGAGTGGCCGCATTTTAAGCAGCGCACCTTTTGCCGAGCAAAGGCATTGAGATTTCCCCGTATATCTGGTAGGAAATGCGATCTAATAACGCTCGACGCAACCTTTCTAACATCAACTGCTCGTAAACGATGGCCGAGATCTAACTGACCATTCATCTTGTCCACCATGGTATCAAGGGTCTTGTAGGCCGATAGGGCAGGGCCAGACGATATTGATTCACAATCATGTGTAAAACCATAACCACGAACTGCGGCCACAGTCTCCAATCGGCGCTCGACAAAGTCTACCCGATTGGCGATGGCCTTAGGGTGTGGACATGTTTGGGTCGCCTCATAGAAATCTCTCTCATAATACCACCCAGAGTCTACGTTTAGCGCTTCCTTGTCCACCTCGGTTGGATTTAGCCTAGTAGTCAGTACTAGCGGCGCATCCATTTGACCACCACGATTTGCTGGCAGGATTTCACGGCTAAAGTTAAGCAATCCGTCCATCAATAGCATGATGGCGTCCTCATCTCCGTCACAATTCCTTCGTTTTGAAGCGTGGAATAGTGGGTGGGCATAACCACCAGAACAATCTGCCCAGCCAATAATTCTGGACAATACTCCACCCGATGTATGTGGTGCTAGGGCACAGATTAAATGACCAACTAAATCATTTACATTTGAGACGTTGTAATATGGTTCTAAGCCGTAATATCTGGTCAATAACTCGTCGATGAATTGGGCAGTTCGCACAAAATAATCACCAGCATTCTTTGCGACTATGAAGTCTTGTGGATACAACTCTAACATTTGATCATCTGAGACCAATTCATTACCTAAGTAATCATGAGTGTATCCCAAGTTGACCAAACGTCTCCATGAGACTTCAATTTCTTCTGGCTTGAAGTGCGTTACTGGAACATCACTCATGTCAAACCTAACCGTCCCGTCGCGAAATACGGGGAGGTCATATTTTGCGCGTAATATCCCTTTTTCTAATGCTTCTGGCGTCTGATTTTTGCTAGCGATTTTCTTCATACATTTGATATTACTCGGCAATCTTTCTAACTGCAAATTAATCATTGCATCTTCAATCATAGAGGCTATTGGGACGGTGGTAATCTCACCCCGACGGCGCCTGTTTGCCTCAAGTGGTTTTTTGAATTCTGTCCGTCCGCCGCATTTTTGCCCCGCAACGGTTTCTCCATACTCGTTCATTTTTCGATGGTGGCATGATAACATCGGTGATTTTTTGCCGCAGGTAACACATGTTCTGAGCCCCAGTTGGACCCGGATATCTTGCTTGTCGGCAGCATTGATTAACAATCGTTGGTTACCGCCGTTTAATTCGATTGGAAATAGAGTATGGGCCATCGGGTTCATTATTCTGGGAGCAGATTTTTCTGGGCGACCCATACGACAACCGATTCTTACTGGAGCAGAATGGTGCCATCTTAATTTGGAGATTTTTTTGATAATTGGTAGTATTCCATCGACTCGATAGTCATCTCTTTCAATTTGTGAATTGATGTATTTATCTACCTCGTCTGGGCCTGGATCAGCGATATTTGCCGCAGCAATCCTGCCAATTTCATCGGTTTCAGCGATTGACTTCCCAAGTTGTCGGGCATTCGTTTCAGCAGAAATACGCTGGATTGCCCGCTCTTTTTCTAATTCCATCAATCGTTCTTCTTCCTTTGAGAGAACCGCCTTAGCCTGGTTTAACTTGGCTATTTTATCACGAAAAATCTGCACGGAATCAACGATTAATATTGGTTCATTTTCTTCTATTGCAAAGCCAAACGCTTCCATCATTGCATGCCAACCGGTCGTGATGACTAGATCATCACCGTCATGATGGTGTGCAAGGCCTAGCATTAGAGCCGCTCCCTTTGCCAAACCATGTTGTTGCAAGGTCCAAAGTGCTGAATGGTTTTGATCAAAAATGAAGTCATTGACTCTGAACTTTTGTCCCGGGGCATTTTTAATATCGCCATATGTAATATTAGCCGGAGGCATATGCGTCATTATTTCTGCATCCCAGCCTAACACGCCGCCTTCAATTCTCAAGCACCTATTCTCCTCATCCCCCTCTATCTTTGACTGTTGCAGAACTTCGATGAGTTCAGGTAACCATTCTATTGGCAAATCGAGGAACCAGGGATTATGTGGTGGCGGCAACGATGTCTTAAATCGTTCAGCAATTGCCCTTGCCTGTTGCCAATTTGGTTGCTGTTTGATGAGGAATCTCTGCCAATTTAATCGTACTTTGAACCTAAGATTAGTATCGGTAAATAGCTCTTTTGAAAGACCCGGGACTCCAGTTGGACAAGCATCACGAGAGAGTTTCATAATCGAGCAGAACTGTTCTACCGATTCAGGCGTGTTTAATGCTTCAATCAGATCGCTAGCCCACCAGTCAACAGAATATCCGGCAGGCACAAGATGCTTGTTATTCTCAAGAAATTCACCATAGCCAATTACTATTTCACCATTATCCCAAACCGTTGATATTTTACCCTTCACCTGATTGAAATCTTCTACCGTGTCGCAGCGGACAAATCGGCCATCGTTCAGGATAACCCACGGGCCGTCGGTGTAATCAGATGGTGTTATCGCACAAGCCTTACCTGGCCGTTCAATTTTCATTTGGGTGCCAATGGTGATGAAATCGTCCATTGCTAGCATACAGGCAGGATTGACCGAGGCAGCTGCAAGGCCTGACGGTCGAGAGCGACCATAACGTAGACGGAAACCACCGGGCTCTTGGGGCGATCCAAAGACAGGCCTTCCAGCGATTATGTCATCCATAAATTTGGTAATTGGCTCGATCATACGTGATTTAAATTTGACTTCATCAGAATCATCTTTTTGTTGGCCCTTTTCAGCATATTTGCTAATGAAATCCCAGCCAGCAATCTTCATCCTTTCAGTGTGCTTACGTATCTTTGGCGCTTTCAGACACATCCCTTCACCGATTACTAAAAGGACACCACCACGAATTCTTGGTTCATCGATATTTCGTACATTACCATATCCTGAACACTCAATGCGTTCAGTGGATTCTCCGTTGATCATTACCGGACAGGCGCGGACAATTTCATCAATTTCTTCCGGACTTGGCCTATACTGAAGGTTACCTCGATAGAGACCAAACTCCTCTTTGACCCGCTCAACTTCAGGGGTTGTAGGTTGATATTTACCGATATTTAATTCAATTCTGATCATATCAGCAATCAATACTGCTAATGCCTGAGCTGTTCCACCTGCTGCCCTAATCGGTCCAGCAAAGTGAACAGAGACAAATTGAGAACCATCAACATTGTTCAGTAATCTGATTTCACTGATTCCTTCAAGAGGTGCTACAAGAACAGCCTCCGTCAGTATTGCAAGTCCAACACGTATACCAGCATCTATTGCAGTTACTAAGTCATGCCCTTGATCACGGAAGCCACGCGCTACGGATTGCGCCATTAGCATCGAGGTAGTTTCACGATCATGCTGCGCGAGCATTTTTCTTATGTCATCGGCTACTTCATACTCACCAAGATATTCAACCAGTAATTTTTCTGTTCGTCCGGCTAAGTCTGCGGCTCTCGGAATTTCAACAAACGGCCTGTAATCCAAATTTTTACCGCGAGCGATTTCCGCAATACGGTATGCGTCATCGGTTCGCTCATCCATCCACTGCTGGTAATTATCCATCTCGTTTTCTAGTCGTAACAGATCAAGACCATCAATCGGATTCAGTTCCGACTGCGCATTGACCTTATCCGACATGGCGCTCACTGATGGACAAGGAAGCCGACCGCTTATCAAAAATTGCCTGTTGTCGCACAGATAATCATGCAGATTAACCAATATGGGATTGAGAAATGTCAAGGAAAGTTCATGTCCTACTGATTTGAGCAGCAATCGTTCAGCATGTCACAAACAGTTCGTAGCCATCCACATTGGTCAAGACTCGTAGATTTAGTTCGTGAATTAGCGTTCATAGATGGGGGCAATGATGACGCTTTTACTCTAGCTAGCGGGCGAAAGTCCCGTTGGTTTTTTGATACCAAACCAGTAATGATGCATCCTGAGGCGAGTCACATCATAGGTGAATTACTGAACATCAGGATGGACGAATTAGGAGCGAATTTCGTTGGCGGTTTGGAACTAGGCGCAGTGCCATTGACTGCAATTGCTGTATCCATGTCGCCAAAAGATTCCAAGCGTCGGGGTTTCATGGTGCGGAAAGAGCCCAAGGGTAGGGGCGGCCGCAAGACTAACAACCCCCCCGGAATTGAAGGTTCATCACTATCAGCGGGTGGAAAAATAGTGATTGTTGAGGACGTGACGACCACAGGAGGTTCGGCAATAAAGGCGGTTGAAAGAATTCACAATGACACGGATTGTGTGGTGATTGCAGTAATCAGTATCGTGGATCGAGAAGAGGGTGCTGTAGATGCATTTGCCGCTGCTGGCATACATTTTGAGAGCCTAATGGATAGAAGTGATGTTGCGAACTCAGAGTGAATACCATGACTAGATTGGTTTACCCGTTGACTGAACCAACAACAGGCCTGTTTGAAAATAATCCGGATAGAACTTCTGTAGAGAGGTTCAGATTTTTTCACGCCGATGAGGGAAAACCACTTGCTACCCCTTGGCAGGTTGCGCTATCACGCGCAATCATGCTGCGCCAATACCAACTCCCTGAGGGATTTATTCTCGACTGTGCTTGTGGTAGTGGGATTCAAATTACGGCATACTCAGAAATCCTCAATCTCCCTGTTGTCGGGGTTGAGTTGAATGAGAGCAGGGCGCGTGCGAGCGCAGTGAATTTTCGGACCGTGTTCACTGAACGAGGCGGAACTTCTCTTGAACGACTGAACGACACGGTATTTGTGGTCGGTGATGGGCGCAATGGAGACAACATAATGGCAACACTAACAGCGGCAGGTAATGTCACACAGAATGTCGCATTTCTTCATCTTGACCCCGCACGACCAAGAAACAGTCGCGCTCACGCTCTAACCGAGATGGCACCTCGGTTGGACGAGGTTTTCACAGGCTGGAAAAAACACCTAAATGAAACCCAGGAAGGTCCAGCGATACTACTGGATTTGTCTCCTCGAATTTCCACGAATCAAATGCTTGAGGTTGAAGCCTTGGTAGAAAGCTTCTGGCCCGGGCTGCATAAAACGTGGACTTGGACATCAAGAGGTAGGGGTAGAATCGATCGGTTAGCATTATGGGTTGGCTGTATAGCAGAACCAGATTTTCCCAGACGATTTGTCAGAATCCCTCCAGATCCTACCCAACCACCGTTCATCATGCTCGGCGGCGAACCCATCACAGAAGCGTCCAAGGCCGTACGGGCAGTCTCGGCAAACCTAAAGCGCGGGGCCTATTTGTCGATTGTCGATTCTGCCTTGGTCGAATCAGGATTAGTCGATGAGTGGCTCCAGACATTATCCTTCGGAAATGAATATGTTTGGCTACAAACTACGGGACGAAGGCCGATAATTTATCATCAAAAACGGCTTGAAAATAGTGCCGAGGAACGGACGAACCTCATTCCAATTTCAGGACGTATTGTCGACTTTATTGATGCAGATCTGACGTTAGATAGTATCGACCAATTTGTTGAAATCGCCTTACATCATGATATACAGCGACTCACTATCCGGGCGGAAGTTGCACCAGACTTACAGCCTAAATTACAAGGATCGCTTGACCGACAGTTAGTTAGGCGGCATGGGACTAAAGAAGGCTTCATCATCAAGCATCCATCCCAAGCTCAGCATCTAATTTGTATTGTTGATTAGCCACTAAATGGGTGTAAATTATCAAATCAAAACCCACTTGCTGCATCGCGGTCTTGATATATAGGAGGTTGGTCGGGAACTTGCTTCACACTGTGTGTAGCATCAAGGTGAAATGATATGGCCCGACCAAAAACCGAAGACCTAGGTGAAGATTTTTCCTACATACTGCGTATGGCTGATACCGATATTGACGGTCTAAAACCGCTTGCTACTGCTCTTACGGCGGTAAAAGGCGTAGGTGCCAGAACTGCAAATCAGATATGCAAGAACACCGGCTTCGATGCGGCATCACTCGCTGGACACCTATCGGTTGATGACCAAGAAAAGCTCCGCTTAGCGATTGAAGGATACAATGAGTCAGTTCCACTATGGATGCTCAACCGCCAAAGAGATTTAGAAACTGGTGATGAATTACACCTAACCGGCCAGCAGGTCTCTTTCACCCTCAAAGACGATGTTACCAGACTACGGTCTATCAAGTGTTATCGCGGTGTCAGGCACGCTACTGGTAACAAGGTGCGTGGCCAAAGGGGCCGTTCCAACGGGCGCGGTGGTCTAACACTCGGTGTAAGCAGAAAGAAGTGAGGGATGTAGATGGGAGAGCCAAAATTTTCGAGACCTAAGTTTGACACACCTTCGCACCCGTGGAAGGCCGCAAGAATCGAAGAAGAACACGCTATCAAGGCTCAGCACGGGCTAAAGAACATGCGGGAGATATGGAAGGCCAAATCCCAACTTCGACGCCATCGACGTCAGGCAATGCGTCTAATTGGTATGATCGATACTAGTGAAGGCCATGGTAAGCGAGAGATGGAGGATTTACTGCGCTCGCTTCACAACAAAGGATTGATACAATCTGATGCAAGCCTCGACGACATTCTTTCTTTAGCTACTGAAGACATTCTTAATCGCCGTTTACAAGCCCAAGTCTACTACAAAGGACTGGCTACTACCATGAAGCAAGCCAGACAATTGGTCAATCATGGTTTGATCTGCATTGGCGACCAAAAAGTCACCATACCGTCATATCCGGTATCACGTGACGAAGAAGAACACATAAAATATCATCCAAGCAGCGAATTAAATAATCCAGAACACGCAATACGTAAAGCGATTGAGGGCCGCAGAGAGAAAGCTGAGTATGCGGTGGAAGAAGTCGATCCCGAAGCAACCCCTGAATTCGCAGCCGAAGTAAAACAAGCAGCTGAAGCAGCACCATCAGTTGAAACTGGGGGCGATGAATGATGACAAGGAGAGCAATCGTCAACATCTTCAGTTCATACAACAATATTCTCATGACTGCTACCGATTTGACTGGTGCGGAAACCATAACCACTTGCTCCGGTGGCCAAATGGTCAAATCGTCCAAGGATAGCGGCGGTCAATTTGCAGCCACTAGAGCTGCTGAAAAATTAGCAGACGCACTGAAAGACAAAGAATTCACTCAATTAATCGTCAAGTATAGGGCACCAGGTGGCAACTTATCTAACAACACAGGGCCCGGTGCTCAAGCGGCAATCAGAGCGCTCACACGTGCTGGTATGACGATTACCAGAATTGAAGATGTAACTCCAATCGCCCACGATGGGACCAAAAAGAAAGGCGGCCGCAGAGGCCGACGTGTATGATGTGGTGATACAGTGAAAGCAGAAATTGTAGAAGGCTGGCCAAAAGAAAACTCGATTAGAATCTCGCTTAGCGATACCGATGCATCACAGGTTAATGCAATCAGAAGAGCGTTAATCTCCGATGTTCCCAAGTTAGCAATCACCCGGGTTAATATCAGTCAAGGAGTTGTTGAAACCGATGGTCAGATACTAGAATCAGTCAACGTTTTACCCGATGAAATGCTTACTCATAGACTGGCAATGATTCCAGTTCCAACATTCCCAGAAGAAAAACTCTCATTCTTCGAAACCTGTCCGGTTTGTATTGATATGGTTGAAGCAGAAAAGGGATGTCCGCAGTGCCAAGTGCTTTATTCGCTAAATATTCAAGGACCCGCTGCAGATTCTGAAGAAGAGCACATTACAGTATATGCTGGGGATTTAACCACTATATCAGACCCAATGTTTGACATTAGAGAAGAACACAAAAGAATTCCAATTACCATTCTGTCCAAAGGCCAATTCCTGGAACTGTATGCTTTTGCCACCCTTGGCCGTGGTTCCAGTCACCAGAAGTGGTCGCCAGTTTCCGGTGTCGGGTTTAGTAGCAGAAATGTTGCCAAACTAAACAACGCTAAGAAGGCTGAAGCCCTATTCGCACTTAATTTGAAGACTGGTGATGGGAGAGCTATTGATGCAAAGTTATTCGGCAAGAATAAAACAGTTGATGATGTCAATACAGTAATCGATTTGGAAAGAGCTCTGCACCAAGTGGGCCCGGGAACCGGTCGAGATGCCGATTTCGACGGAGCAATTACCCTCGAACCGGTTGATGGAAGTTATGTTTTGACCTACGAAACCGATGGTAGCATGACACCCGTAACAGCCTTCAATTTGGCAATGGATGAGTTAACAAACAGATTCGCCGGATTGAATGAAGAAATCAGTGCGGCTCTAAAGTGATCTCAATAGTGAGAGTACTCAATACCCAGTGGCTTGTGGGTCACTCTCCTACCGGTGTCGACAACTTTACCGATAATATCTACGCCAGACATTCTATCTTGTAACCAGCCCAGGATTTCTCCAGCATGTTGCTCGCTAACGGCAATAATCATACCACATCCCATGTTGAATGTTCGATACATTTCCCACGTTTCAACCGCCCCAAGGTCGCCCAACCAGGAAAATTCTGGATGAACGGTTAACGGGTTGGTAATTTCCCACCCTAATGTTTCATGTAACCGAAGCAGGTTTGACAGTCCCCCTCCAGTTATGTGGCAAATTGCTTTGAGATTGTTGATTGAAAAACTACATTCTTCCAATTGCGATTGATTGATTAAATCCACAACTGGATCACAATAAATTCTCGTTGGGTTAAGGAATATTTCTCCTATGGTTATCGCCTGATTATCATCATTGAATCGCACGATTTCCCTTCCGGGAGACTGAGATGAAAATGGGGCTGGGTCGGTATATTGCAATCCGGCGTGCTCAATAATACGACGGACTAAAGAGTAGCCGTTGGAGTGTATACCGGAAGAGGGTAGACCAATCATTACATCACCAGCAGTAAGATTTTCCCCGGTAATTGCGTTACCTTTTTTGAGATATCCGAGTGCAGTTCCAGATAAATCCAATTCGGTGACAATACCTGGCAATGAGGCAGTTTCTCCACCGGCCATAGTCACCCTTGCCAACCGACAAGCTTCTGCTAGCGACGCGCCAAGGGCAGCATGAACTTCTGGATCAGGTTTTGGAACCGCAACATAATCGACAAAGGCGATTGGCTCAGCGCCGACACACAACAGGTCGTTGACGTTCATTGCCATGCAATCTATGCCAACTCCAGACCACTCATTGAGTGCTGCAGCAATCTGTAATTTGCTACCAACTCCGTCAGTCGCTAATGCTAACAGATGGTCGCCAAATTCAATCAATCCGCCGAAGCCACCAGGTAAGTCAACAGGCGCCCCCGGCGTTCCAGTCGGTCTCACTGACTTACTGAGCGAGGAGACTAGAGAAGCAACAGCCGAACCTTCAAGGTCGATATCTACGCCAGAACTGGCATAGTCCATCTTATCAGCCATATTACTTCCAGCCATAGGCAGGCAATGAACAAATCGGCTCATGTTTGGAGGGCTTTAGCCAGCATTGGCATGCTGACGTCCAAGCGATACTCTATACCTGAGTGTGAACCATCAAACTCATCCCAAAAATGTTTGATACCACTCTCATGTAGTATGTCTATCATCAATCGGCTACCATATTGAATGCCATATTGATCCCTACTGCCGCAGTCAACATATAACAAATCCAAAGATTTTAGTGAATTTACATTCCGTTTTATTGAGTTTAGTGGATCAAAAGCCAGCCAGTTTTGCCACAGTGTTTCGTCAATCATGCATGTTTCAAGGTCGAAAGGTAATCTAATTCCATGAGCATCAGTCAACTCGGTAATTGAATCATATGATGCCGCCATTGCACAAGTCATCAGCGCATGGAAATCATCACTGCTCAATTTCCCACATTTTTTGACGTAACCCAAGAAACTTTCAAGGCCGTTTTGTTGGTTTATTTGAGTTGCTGCATTGCTAAAGTCAGAGCGATAGAGCAGGTCAAACCCAACATCACCAGAATGTGATGCAACTGCCTGCCACTTTTTTGGGTGTTGGATAGCGTTGTGAATAGCCCCATAACCCCCAGATGATTTGCCAAACAGACCAAATTTCTCGTTGGTTGGGTAGCGTGCGGCAATTTCCGGTTTTAGTGACTGATGCAGCCATGTGCTCCACTTCCCCATGATTTCAGAGTCGACGAACTGATTACCACCAAGGGAGGTGAAACAATCTGGTAAGACAAGAATCGTCGGAGTCATTTTATTTTCTCGCACCAACCTTTCATGTCTCTGCGGCAGCGTCTCAGCGAAAGCTTTCCAACCTGCTCTAGCCAAACCAGATGACGTAAATGGTGCGAGATAAATCAATACTGGTAATTTGAGACCCTGGTCTATCATGCTTAGGCCTAATTTTGGTATGTGGACGATTACTTCCCGAACCGTTGGGTCACCAAGACGGTTGGTTAGTAGGTCTGAGTCAATAGCAAACCGATCTAGGCTTCCTTCAATTGGGGAAAAACTATGCTCGGGCATGACCGTGCTATAATGCCATCACTATTTTGTTCAACGGTTGGTATATCTACACCGGACATCATATTTTAAGGCAAAAATGCAAGGCAGACGCCCCGCAAACTCCACCGGAAACGAAGGGGTATGAGGAATCGACAGAAGTAATGATAAACCGGCGCTAGATAGTTTGGCAGTCTAGCACGTAGGAGTTGGTGAGGGTAATGCTACAGGAGTTTGATTTAGCAGCCAGATGGACTTCAATGATTCAAGATTTATATGCTGAAGCGGTTCATAATCTTGCACAAAAATGGCCAGACGAGCAATCCCTTGAAGTTTCATATCGGATAATTGAGGGGTTTGATGACGAATTCGCGCAAAACATCATCGCTCATCCAGACTTACATTTTCAAGCAGCGAATCAAGCACTACGCCAGTTTCTTCAAGACGAAGGCTACAGCTCAATGTATCCCTTTGTAAGAATCGTCCATCTGCCGAGCGATCAAATCCGCACTGTCTCTCAATTAAGGGCCGATGATATCGGCATGTGTTTGGCGATTGACGCAATTGCAACAAAAATTTCAGGCGTGCGGCCAAGAATCTATTCAGCTTCATTTTCGTGCTCATCATGTGGCCATATTACGGAAGTGAAACAGCCTAATGAACAAGAATTGATTGAGCCGATAGAGTGCTCACAAATCGATGGCGGTTGCGGCAGACAGAAACGTCAAACTAGATTTGTCTTACAAGAAGATGAATCGATTTTAATTAACTCCCAATTTATTGAACTCCAAGAATCACCAGAGCAGCTGAAAGGCGGGATTCAGCCGGAACGGATAATCTGTATTGGAGAGCATGATATTGCTGGTAAATTGAATCCAGGTGACAGGGTAAAGGCAAACGGCGTGTTATTCATCCGATCCCAAAGAAAGGGCGGCAAGGACACACCGGTGTTCGATATTTTCCTGCGAATTCATTCATTAGAACGACAAAACGTGCCATTAGAAGAGATTTTGATTACTGAAGACGAGGAGTTGGAAATCAAAGAATTAGCCAGCCGCTCGGACATCTATGATCTGTTTAGCAGTAGTATCGCTCCGTCAATTTTTGGGATGGCGAGAGTCAAGGAATCTCTGATGCTCCAGCTGTTTGGCGGGGTTGCGAGGTTGAACCCGGATGGGACCAGAAATCGGGGAGACATACACATATTGCTGATGGGTGATCCCGGGGTCGCGAAATCACAATTACTCGATTACATGTCAAAGATTTCGCCTCGCGGCCAGTTTACCTCAGGCCAGTCTGCTTCTGCTGCCGGACTTACAGCCGCAGCCGTGCAGGATTCAGCTGCCGATGGACGCTGGACCTTAGAAGCCGGTGCATTGGTATTGGCAGACCTAGGCCTAGCAGCAATCGATGAGTTTGACAAGATGAATGAAGGGGATCGTTCCTCTATGCATGAGGCAATGGAACAACAAACAATTTCATTATCCAAAGCGGGAATAAATGCTAGTCTCAGAACAAGGTGTGCAGTATTAGCTGCTGCTAATCCAAAGAATGGACGTTTCGAACCGGTATCTGATACACCATTCACCGCACAAATCAATTTAGCGCCACCGCTAATATCTCGATTCGATATAATCTGGCTGTTGACTGATAATGCAGAACAAGATCGTGATGCAAAAATTGCTCAGCATATAATCAATAATCGGCTCCTTGGGACCAGTGAATTACTGGTCAATCAAGGCAGTGCACCAGACCCGGCAAGAAGGCTATCATCAACGACGCAAAAATCGCAGGATGGTGATGAGATTCTGACCAAGGAATTGATACGGAAGTATATCGCTTATTCAAAGCGAAGCATTCACCCGAAACTCGATGAAGAAGCGCGTAATAGGATTGTTACATTTTATGTTGATACTAGAAAAAAGGGTGGGGAATACTCAGATAGCGTCTCCATTACCGCACGTTCGTTAGAGGCCGTAGCGCGCATGGCTGAAGCGAGTGCACGTATACGATTATCAGATATTGCCAATTTAGAGGATGTTGAACGCGCGATACGCTTAACCAGAACTTGGCGCAACGAGTTGATGGGCGAAAACTTCGATATGACGACCATCGAGTCAGGTAGAAAGGCTTCGGCAAGGAATCATGAAAGGCTGTTAATTGACACAATACGCGACCTAGAATCAAGGTCAAATGAAAGAATAAAGTATGCTAACAGAATTGATATTTACAACGAAATGCAAAATAACGATGTTGATCGAAGTAAGGTCGACAATATGATTGAGAAGATGGTAAGAGATGGAACGTTGATGCTACCGAAAGGCTATGACACCATCCAAACGCTAAGATAGTAATCGTTGGAATCTTGAATAATGAACTCTTGGGGTTGTTATGGCGGAGTCTAACTACCCTGAACCATCAGGTGATGTTAGTGATGTTGGGAGCCTCAACCCGGGCCAGCTCGGGTTCATGTGTGGTATTGAAGTTCACCAACAATTAGCAACCGGAAAATTACATTCTCGTCAATCCGGTGATTTGTTTGACGTTACTATGGATACTCTACCAGACGATTGGCCAAGATTCTCTCGGAGGTTGAGAGCTGCCCGGGGCGAGGGCGGTAAAGTTGACATCGCCGCCCGGTTTGAAACTAAGCGCAATCGCTCATTTGAGTATGTCCAGTCACCAAATTCTGGCTTGATTGAGTTAGATGATCAACCACCACTGGCCCATGATACTAACGCTCTTGATATCGCATTGACGGCTTCGGCATTGCTCAATGCAAAACCAGTATCTCTGCTACAAACTATGCGAAAAACAGTCGTTGACGGCTCAAATACTAGCGGTTTTCAACGAACTACATTGATATCGACTGGTGGGACATTGGAAACTACAATCGGTCCTGTTGGCATTTCAGTTTTATGTCTAGAAGAGGATAGTGCAAGGAAATTAGATGCTGTTACTACGGCTAACGGCGAGAAGGTAATTTACAATCTTGACAGACTAGGCTTACCGCTGATTGAAATTGCCACAGAACCGGATGTCAAAACTCCTGAACATGCCAAGGAAACCTCAATTGCCTTAGGCAGAACACTGCGTCAGACTCGTCGTGTGAGACGTGGTTTGGGGAGCATCAGACAGGATCTCAATGTATCGATCGCCTGCGGCGATAGAATAGAAATCAAGGGTTGTCAAGATCTAAACTGGATACCGCGGATTATTAAGTTGGAAATGGCTAGGCAATTGCATTTCTATCGCTTGGCAAATGAGTTGAGAGCGGAGTTCAATCTGCCTCCCTTATCTAGCGACCGCCGTGAAGACGATGCTGATGTCGAATTCGAAGTGGCCGAAAGGGTTGCAGCAAAGCTGCCACTAAAATTCGTCGATGTGACAAATCATTTTGCAGATTGTAAATCTAAAATGGTGGAAAATGGACTAGCAGAATCTCATACAATGTTGGGCCTTCCATTGCCAAATTTAGCTGGTAAGATTGGCACCAAACAATTAGACTCAGACGGTGCTCAGTTGCCAAGACTTGGAAGAGAGTTGGCTGGCGCGGCTAAGTTAGCCGGCGTGAGGGGAGTGTTCCATTCAGATGAGCTACCGGCATACGGTATAACTCAGACCCATGTTATGAGGGTCAGAGAGCAACTCGGTTTAACCGATAGTGATGGCTTTGTGTTATGTCTGGCACCAAAATGGCAAGCAGAGTTAGCACTTGAAAGCGTTCTATTCCGCGCCCGAAACGCTTGGCATAGGGTGCCGCAAGAAGTTCGTAACGTTGTGATTCGTAAGGGGGCGCCCGAAGATGGTACTACAACTCCTATGAGGCCATTACCGGGCGGTGCTCGTATGTACCCAGAAACAGATATTCCCCCTCGAGTGATTGACGAGGACAAATGGCAGTCGGTTATCGACAATCTTCCGATGACGGATGCTCAGCGACAAGCAAGGATGGACAACTATGATGTTTCAGCAGATCAGAAGGAGCAAATTTTAGCCAAGGAACTGGACGACCAGTTTGTTGAATTTCATCACAATTTACCAGCCAAGGCTTGGGCCACTGTATTACTAGAAAACGATGCTGTTGACCCCCGTTTATCCAGCCGTGTACTCGCCGCAAAAGAACAGGGTGAGATAACTCGTGAAGCGATTAATCAAGTGATTACTCACTTCTCTAATCGCCTGCCGCAATTTGAGGAAATCACTGCATATGCTAAACAAGCAGGTCTTAAACCAGCCGATGAGTCAGACCTCGTTGGAATCATTGAATCAGTTGTCGCTGAGCGTTTGGATTTTGTGAGGGAACGAGGTTTTGGTGCAATTGGACCACTGATGGGTATTGTGATGCAACAAGCCGGTGCTGCCGATGGAAAGGTAGTAAGCGCGTTACTAAAACAAACAATTAATGATGCAATCAAGTGAATAAAATGCGTAAAAATCTGATACTGGTGGCTCTGTTAGCCATCATTCTCCTGCCTGTTAATCAAGCAGAAATTACCTCTGACGTTGAAGATGAAGTATTATCGTTTCAATGGAACATAGATTTTGGGGAGGTCTACGTGTCAACCAAACCTCTTGCCACCACTGAAAATATCTATGTCAGAACCTCCTCCTCAAGTTTGACTCAAGGGGTAGCATCTGTTTATTCGGTTTCATATGATGGCGTGGAAAACTGGCGGGTTCAGAATAGTAATTCAACCATG
>DUKK01000030.1:20681-21066 GCA_013329355.1 Candidatus Poseidoniaceae archaeon
TCAGAATAGTAATTCAACCATGTCTGACCTATCGCCTCTGGCCTTCGTCAATTCAGGTAATGGTGTATGTGGGGAATGGCCAGACATGCTATTGGTGGGCTGGTCAGATGGCTTACTCCAAGCACTCAATGCAGATAGTGGCGCAGTAGTTTGGCAACACTATACCGAGACACGTGGTTGGGGAATAACCGGTAATATGTTGGTCGAAGAGGAAACAGTAACCTTGCCAACCAGGAACAGTGTTGATCAACTATGTCTAAACGGTGAGTTATTATTTTCTCAAGATGTAGGTTATGGCTGGCGTAACGGCATAACATACGCGGCTGGATACTACTGGACTGGTGATGAGGTTGGCAATCTATGGTCTACCAATAGTGCCGGTGCA
>DUKK01000023.1:0-5904 GCA_013329355.1 Candidatus Poseidoniaceae archaeon
TCCAACTAGGTCAGGAAAAACCCAGTGTTGCCGACCGCTTGGATAATGCATACCTGGAATGCGAAGTTATCGCGCGCAACGCCTCAAGTTCCTTTTTCAGGTCCTTCAGACATCTCCCAACCCACAAGCGAAAAGCAGTAAATTCACTATACGCTTTCTGCCGTCGAGTTGACGATATTGTTGACGGTGATTGGCTACCAGATACGGATTTATCACATCTAAACGAACAGGCAGAAAACCGCAGTATACAATTGTCAATTGACAAGCAATCTGAGCCACTAAATGATGATGTAAACCACATCAAAAAGTTACGCTCGTTGCTGTGGTACAGAATTAACCTTGACAAGATTGAACAGGGTGAACCAGTAAATGAGCCAATTTTTATTGCTTTGTCAGATGTTATCAATAAGTTCCCAATCGAGCTAGAACACCTAAGAGAATTGATTTCGGGAATGGAAGATGACCTCTATTGTGCCCAGTATCAGCGCTTTGAAGATCTCCGTCGCTATTGTTATCGAGTTGCTTCAACCGTTGGATTGTGTTTGGTAGAGATATACGGATACACCGACCCCAACGCTCGCCGTCATGCAGTCGAGATGGGTATCTATCTTCAGATGGTGAATGTATTACGCGATATTCAGGAAGATTTGAGCAGAAACAGAATATATCTTCCAACTGATGAATTGATGAAATTCGGTATTTCGGAAGCAGATCTAAAATCTGGTAAACTATCATCATCAGTTGGCTGGCAAGAATTCATGCGTCACTATCTCGACCATGTTATGGCACATCGAAAAAACGCCGTTGGTTTACTACCGCTATTGGATAAAGATGCCCGGTATTCTCCATCATTGATGTGCGCCGCATATGATGCAATCTTGGAAGAGGCGATGAAGCGTAACGGTGATGTGTTCACTCGAAGATTGAGTATGAGTTTCTATCGTAAGCTACAATTTGCATTAGGCATAATTCGAAAACCTAGACTAAATTTCTAGTCTTTCCACACACCTAGGCAATCTCTTAGGGCAGGCTCTAATTGTTCATGCTCAAAGCGGTAACCAGCGGTAAGTAATCGCGAGGGGACAACTCTTGTGCTTTCAGTGGTCAAAGCAACGCCCATCTTACCAAACAATACCCAGATTCCAAGTGGCGGTGTCGGTATAAACGCAGGACGTTTCAGGACCTTCCCCAATACTTTGGCGAACTGCTTTTGCTGTACTGGATTTGGCGAAGTAAGGTTGTAAACGCCTTCACAATCCTCTTTCATTACCAGAAAGTGCGTAGCATAAATTTGGTCATCCATTGAAATCCAACTGTAGTATTGTTTTCCACGACCAATTGGACCACCTGCGCCAAGCTTTGCCGGGAGCAGCATTTTGCCAAGGGCTCCACCAGTTGCATCTAAGACGATACCGGTCCTTAGGTGAACTGTCCTGATACCTGCTGCTTTTGCGGCCTGACATGAATCTTCCCAACGGGCGCATGTTTCAGGCAAAAACCCCTCACCAGCGGTTGAATTCTCGTCAAGAGTTTCGGCACCTCGTTCACCATACCAGCCAACTGCGCTTGCAACGATGAAGGATTCGGGTTTCTTCTTGAGATTGGCAATAGTTTCTGATAATAGTGTTGTGCTGATGGTTCTGCTTTCCTCAATAAGTTTCATGCGGCTTTTCGACCATCGCTTATCGCCAATGCCGGCGCCGCCAAGATGAATGATAGTGTCAAAACCCTCGAGCTGCTTAGAATTTATTTCACCGTTACTGGGTGACCAGAATATTTCTTTGCTATCTGGTTTCACCGTTCTCCTAACTAATCGCCAAACATCGTGCCCGCCAGTATCCAGGAAGGCGACTAACTGTCTACCAATCAAACCTGATGAACCAGCAATTAGAATCCTCTTCCGTTTTAGATTGCTAAACTCCGCATGGCGCTTCAGGTCTCTTTCAAGTCTAATTTCCCGGGCTGTGAACATTCTTGTAAGTCGTTTTTTTATCATTCTGCCAGCAACAATATTGCCCAGAAAACCCATCGGTAATCGGTAGTTGACCTTGTCATGAATCATGACTTTACCATCCGGCATGGTTTCAAATTTGTGAACGTGATGCCATGATTTGAATGGTCCTTTAAGCATAATGTCCTCGAATGAATGTGGTGGATTGTACGCGGTGTGCTGCGCAACCCAACTCATTTTGATGGGGCCCATGGGAAAACGGAATATTCGTTGCGAACCTTCTTGTAAATTATCATCAGCTCGAACCTCTTCTGCCAGTTCCCAAGGAGGCATCAACCGTCTAAATGCCCCTTTCCTTTCGTGCCATGTAAAGGCGTCTTCAATTGTGTTATCGACATGGGTTTTGTGTTCGAACACAATGCTCACATTATCGACTCCTAAATTGCTGGAGGTATGGTTTTAGATTCATTTTCTTCCTTGTATTTTCAGATGACATGTATCTTATCTTTCCAAATATTGCCCTTTCAGGACCCCACGCTCGATCGTGTCTGCCTAATACCCAAAAGATGCCGGTGTATGAGTTGGGATCCCTGCCATCTAGAGCATATTTGTCATTCAGTTGAATCATCCAGTTGGCTGCCTCTTCAGGAGTTGAAGCCCATTCGAGAATGCGCTTACCCCACAACATCCTAAGGTAATTGTGAATAATACCGGTCTTGACCAGTTGATTTTGCGCGGCGTTCCATATTTCATCGTGGGTCTCGGCATTCTCTATCTGTTCTAGGGTGTAGAGGACACGCTCATCATCGGAGTGCTCTGCCAGTGTTTTCTGAGCCCACTCAGGAATTGATTCGAATTTGTTGTGGTTCTCGTTGTGGTGCGCATTGTTGAATCCGAGCTCACGCCAGGTGATAATTTGGTCAAGAAAACTTTCAACTCCTTGACTTAGTCCCCACCAACCCTCTCGGGATCCTTTACGTGCCATATCGATGTGCTCAGGTGTCCATCCATGTTGGGCGAGAATTTGTTCAACAATCTCAATCGAAGAGATATGTCCAAAATGGAGCCAGGGCGATAATCCACTTACGGCTGGATTTTCGACACTGTTTCTATCGAGGTGATAACGGTCTAAACTGTTGGTTAAGAAAGCCGATAACTTGCGTTTAGCAGTTGTTCTACCCCCCGTTGCCATTCTGACAGGTTGAACATCATGATCTATGTCAATAGCAGAGAGAGCCTTTTTACCCACTGAGCCGCCTTCTGAACAGCGCCATAACCATTCAAACGGCGGTAATTTCACGCTACATTCTTCCATAATTGAGGAGAACAGCTTTTCATCCATCATCAGGTCAGTGTTGTTGGCTACAGGCTCTCGACGTGGCCAGGTTTCAGGACATCGAGTGAAATTATTGTGAATCCATCTTCTGAATCCGTGAGCCGTTGAGTGTGCACTCTCAGTCCAGCTCATAGGAATGACGCCGTTGGAATCAACAGCAAACATTTGGGTTGGAACTGTTTCGCTTGCCGCTCTAATTGCTAACTGAGGATAGTATGTTGGGAAGTCATCGCTCACAATTATCTTGGCGCGGTTTGCTATTTGCTTTAACAGTCCGATTGGCCCACTTAGCGGGGTTTCGACCCAAGGTATATACCTGATTTTATTGTCTCTAAAAGTTGATATATTCTCCACCATGCCTTGTATCATAAAGGTAGTAATTCGGTCGTTAGCGAATCTGTGGCTGGTTGATATTTCCTCAATCACCAAGAGGGGAACATTGTGTTCAGTTGCTAATTCAGCGGCATATTGTAGGGAAGCATTGTAGTTGTAGCGTCTTGTAGCAATCATCCAATAGAGAATAAATTCTCCATCTTGGTTGATCGGTTTGTCATTTACAAGGCGGATTCGATCGGTAAGATTCGAGCTCAAACTCTCACCTCGTTGCTTTGATGAAGTAAGTAGGGATATCCTCGTTGTTGTGAATAATCCGTGGTGGAGAATGGTGTCTGAGTTAAAGCGTTGGTCGCAATGGACTTCATTGCTTCACTGACCCAATTAATATTATCAAACTCGTCAATGCTAACGAATTTTGCTTCTTCTACCTCGCTCGCAGCTGTCGGGACTTCACCAGCAGATAATTTGACGCTGTATGCTATAAAGACCGCAGGACCAATATCAGTGAGGTTTTCTCTTATGGCGTAAATACCAGTAACCCGACCTTCGACGGCACATTCTTCTCGAAGTTCACGAAGAGCAGCGTCTCTCGGTAGTTCCCCCTCGTCGACGTATCCTTTAGGTAATCCCCAGTGGCCAGAGTATCTACCAGCGGACTCTTTTACCAACAAAACTCGATGTTTGTCAGTTACTACTGCTGCGACTCCCAAATCACAGCGAACGCTACTCATGAGGTAATCATCAATCTCTGAATAATATAAAGCGGTGTTTTTACGCAGGTTAGAAAGCAAACATGTCATTATAAACTTGGCTACCTAGTTGAGTGCATGAAAAGCGGAACCATTGACCCAATGTCAATTGAAGCTGAGGCATTTTTGCCAACTGAATACGGTAACTTTAGAATCCGTGTTATGGTTGATGAAAATGGTTCGGAACACTCTATCCTATCTGTGGGATTAGAACAAACAGACAAAATACCTCTGATTAGGATACACTCTGAATGCCTTACTGGAGACGCCTTCACATCCTTGAAGTGTGATTGTGGCCCACAACTCAAAGCGTCTATGCAACGAATACAAGAAGAAGGATGCGGCGCAATACTATACCTCAGACAAGAAGGTAGAGGTATCGGCCTGCATGAAAAAATCAAAGCATATGCACTGCAAGATCGGGGTTATGACACACTTGATGCAAACCTGTTGTTAAACCACCCACCTGACGCTAGAGACTACAGTTTCTGTGCTACTATGCTGAAGTCTATCGGCATCACTAAAATCAGATTGATGACCAACAACCCACTGAAAATTAAGGGTATGGTTGACAATGGCATAAGTATCGAGAATCGAATAGAACATATTGAAGGCAGGGGTTCCCACAACGAAGAGTATTTGTTCACCAAGGCCAAAAGGATGGGTCACATCCTCCCATTCGTTTTTAACGAATAGTCGCTCTCATTGTAAATCGAGGCAGCGACATGACAAAGGAACTTATTGGACAGATTGCACCAAATTTCACTTTGGAATCTAGTGTCGGAGAGAATGTTTCTCTTGCTGATTACGATGACAAATGGAAGGTATTATTCTTCTACGCTAAAGATGGTTCTCCTACCTGCAAGAGAGGATGTTTGAATTTTAAAGAACAATATGACTTGTTTCAATCGCTCACTCCACCAGTTGAAATAATCGGCATTAGCGAGGACTCAGTTGAAGACCACCGCCGATTTAAGGAAGAACTAGACTTACCATTCCCACTCTTGAGCGACCCAGAAAGAGAGGTATCAATCGCCTATGGTGTGCCAATGTTTCTCGGTAAATTCCCTGGCAAATCATCCTTTTTAGTTGGTCCAGACAGAACAATCCACTATTGTTATGACTGGTTATTTAGGCCTCGTCGGCACGTTGCAAAAATCCTCAACACCCTGAGTAAACTATCCGGAGAATGAGAACATGGACTGGGTAGAACTTTTTGAAGAGGCTGGTCTAACCGACAGAGAAGCAAGGTCTCTGGTCCTATTATCTTCTTCAAAAGAGCTGAAAGCCAGTGACCTAGCAAAAAAATTGGGGACTAACAGGCTTGATGCATACAACTCGCTGTCTAGGTTAACTCAAATTGGCTTGGTAAACGTTACCGCTGACCGACCAATGAAGTTTTCTTGCTCTTCTTTGCCAGTGCTATTTAAGAAGTTGATTAAGGATCAAAAATCAAGGATTGACAGGACTACCAAAGCATTTGAAAATATCATGTCTGGAGCCTCAGATGATGCTCTAGAAGCCGATAATGT
>DUKK01000023.1:6201-7037 GCA_013329355.1 Candidatus Poseidoniaceae archaeon
TGCTCTAGAAGCCGATAATGGTCAACAGGAAGCAAGTGCCAAGTTTGCTGTGCTAAAGGGGCGAGATCACATTCAGAAAAGAATTGGTGAATTGGCAAACGAGGCTGACGGACAACTCGTCCTGTTTCTTGGTAGATACGGCATTCTCCACCTGTGCCGGTCTCCATCAATTGATGAGATTAACTCCGCTGCTGAACGAGGAGTAATCGTAAAAGTATTAGCTCAACTAGACCGTCGAACTTTGAAATTCTTTGACCAGTTACACGATTCGATTGAAATCAGACATTCAGATGAAGTCAACTCTCTTGGGGTGCTAAAAGACCAAAGTGATGTTATCCAATTTCTGTTTGTTGAGCAAAACCCGGTTGGCAGAGGTAGAGAAGACGCCGCACTTGTTGTCTCTTCAGAAGTGTTTGCCTCATCGCATTATGAGTTTATGATGGCAATTTGGAACAGAGCAGTAGACTTCCACAGCGCTAAAAAACGATTCACTGAAGAGAGAATAGTCGATCCTCTGAGGTTAACCATCGGGGAGGGTTCATTCCTTGAGCAGTTTAGGGAGGCCCTAGATTTTTCTGGGGAACTGCCCGATGAAGATACGCCATTCAACCCTGAATCCTTTTTGGCGTCTAGCAGCGAAATAAACCAAGCGCGTGCAGCTTTACAAGATGGAACCGTGTTTAGCCTTCAGCAGTTGGGTATCGATATCAAAACCATGCTACGGCAGGTCGGTCAAAGAATTGGCTCAGAATTGGCATTCAGCCTTAGGAATATTGAGGGTCATGTAGAATTTTTGAGTGAACTAATGGATTGGTGGGAATTTGCGGGATTGGGTG
>DUKK01000185.1 GCA_013329355.1 Candidatus Poseidoniaceae archaeon
TAGTTAGAGCCCAGGAATTGGCTGATGAGACCATATTGATTGACTTGGGCTCCAGCGATAGAACGATTGATTTGGCTAATGAATTCGGGTGTCAAGTGCTTCAATATACTGATGATGAGTTAACTGCCCCAAAGTTAGCTAAACTAATTTCATCATCGAGTATAAAACAAGATTACGCCAACCTAATTATTTCCATAACTGATGATTGGAAACTTAGAGAATTACCGGTGGTAATAAACCGGTCAAGAGAGGGTTGGGATGTTTATCTAGCGTTCAATAATACAGTTAGTAACCAAGAACTAATCGTTGAAGAGTTGGTAATAGAATCTTTGGAAATTGATCATCTATTTTTGTCTAAAACTGGTCTGGATGAGCTATCTAGAGCCAATTCTATGACTAGTACGCATAATTTCCCGAAACATCTTAGAGTTAGAGTCATTGAATCAGTGGATAAAATTAGCCTGCCACAAAGAGAGTCCCTTGCTACGGCTTCAAGGTTTGCGCAGATGTTTTACTGGATGTTAGAGACCAAACACCCACTATTTTTATTCGGCATACCGGGCATTGTTTTGTTCATCCTTGGTTTTAGATTATCAGGTAATGTGGTTGATACCTTTAATGAGTTAAATTCAGTTTCCATAGGTGTAACCTTGACAACCATAGCTATGACATTGATTGGTTTGTTTGCTATGATGGTAGCATTGATTTTGTATATCATGGGTAAGCAGGTAGAGCAGATACAATCGCAATATGATTTAGCAGGTTATGATGATAAATCCATTTAGGAAGTGATAAGAGTGACAGAATTTCGCTACCTTGTCTGTCTTGACATGGATCGCGTTTTGGTAGACCACATGTCAACCTGGCAATATGTTTACGATAAATTAATGATTTCAAACGAAGAATCTTTCAAACTCTATAATCAAGGTCTACTGGATGAGTGGGACTGGATTAAGTTAGATATTGCTTTGATAAAGAACAGTCAACCAAATGCAACAATCACAGATGGGAAGTTACGATCCCTAATGGAAGGCATGCCAATGATGAAAAACTGGCGATTACTAATTGATGGATTGTTAAAGGATGGTGCAAAGGTTGCCATAGTATCAGGAGGGTTGCAACAAACCGCGAAAGACATTGCGGCACATTTTCCCTCAACTAAGCCATGGTCTAGACGATGGGGTGGCATCGACCGTTTTACAGCACGCCGGATTGGGGGTGGTAATGACTCCCAACTATCGGTATTCACTAATGGCTGGCTAAGAGGAATAAGACACGCAAACGGTAATTATGAAGTCGATGATTATGGTAGGTATCAGGTGCAAATGAACGGCAAGGGAGCGATTGTGAAAATGTTGCAACGCCGATATGCCCTGTCAAAGTCAAAAACTGCATCTGTTGGTGATTCAGCGGGTGACATCGGAATGTTTCAAGAATCTGACTTGGCTATTTGCTTCAACCCGTGGGACGAGAGACCTCTTGACTATTGTCATGCAGTAATTGAGGAGAAGGATTTAGCGTTGGTTCTAGCGAGAATAAAAAGCCATTTTAACAAATGATTTTTTTACTAGCAATTTGAGTCACCCACATGCCCCCAGACGAGTATATGTTCATCTCATCATTGTGCCTGCATTGTGGCTTTACGTTGGGAGAATTTGTTCCAGGAATGGAATGCCCTGTCTGCGGTGAAACTATTCTTTAATTTGTCTATCTATCGAGACACCTTCAGTTTGGAGAAACTTAATCACTCGGTCTATAGAATTTAATTTCAAGTCTTCTGGGGCGAAGACTCCATATTCAATTGATTCTGAATCTACAGCTAATTGATTAATTAGTTCGATGGCACAGGCCACGGTGACTAATCCTGTTGTTCTTGCCATCGAACTATGACCGGCTTTTCCGGTGTCAACAATTTCCCAAATTACTTCATATTCTGCATATGATACATGAATTTCCATCCAAGTGAATTCACGACGGTCCTCATCAAATTTCCATGCTTCAATCATTTGTGAATCAGATAATTGGTCTTTTTCTCGCTGCCATTTCTGTATGTGCCCCGGCCATCTTACCGTATATTCTCGCATGTTAGGTGAAAATGCAGTATTTAATAGGCTTCTCAACCCATCGGTGAGAAATGCTTCCATTTCACCAAAATTTGTGACTTCAATTCGGTGCGCATCGCTCAAGGCATCGACGATAATCGGTTTTCCTTGGCTAATTATTCTCGCAGGTCTGGTGTATTCCTCAATAACATCAGATGGTGAAAATGGGGCCATGTAAGACCACTCTGAGTCGGGAACGACTGGGTTGCCGCCTACCTTGATAGTGAGGTCCCTAATTCGGCTATCTCTTTCATATTCTTGCCTCACAATCATGTTGGATAGACCTGGAGCAATGCCAACATCCCAAACGAGCCTAGAACCGTGCTCTAACGCCAGAGAGTGATGGATAGTAGGTTCTACTTCAGTAAAGGCAAGATCAATTATGAGCAAACCTGATTTTATTAATTCCGGTCGTATTTGCTCACCAATACATCCGGGGAGCAAGTTTAACACAACTTTGGTTTTTGGTAATGAATATAGTATGGTGAATATGTCTCCTTCGTGATAAGATATTTTTGCATTATTTTTTATCGACCTAGGTATTTTTAGGTCCACTGCGTGAACATCATAACCTTGTTGAGCCAGTTTTGTGACAACAAATTCACCAACAAGTCCGCATCCTAGGGCGATGATGTCGGCCATATTATCACTCAAGGGGTAACTCTACGTGAATCTCTCGGGAATGGTATTACTTCTCGTATGTGTTCTGCACCACTCAACCAAGAACATACTCGGTCAACTCCTAAGCCGAAACCCCCATGAGGTACTCCTCCGTAAGTCCTAGTGTCAATGTAAAATTGATATGGCTCCCTTGGCGTTCCCTCTTCATCAATTCTGGCGAGAATCTCTGCTTCAGACCAAGTTCGTTCTCCACCGCCGATAATTTCCCCGTAGCCTTCTGGGGCTAATAGGTCATGACAAAGAACATATTTTCCGTCATCTGGGTCAACTCTGTGATAAAATGGTTTTGCAATCTTCGGGTAATGAGTGAGGAAGTGTGGGACATCAAAATCCTGAGTAAGCACCTTCTCTTTGGAATAATCTAGGTCCTGTCCCCACTCAATTTTTACCCCCATGTTTTGCAGAGTTTCGACCGCCTCATCGTATCGCATTCTAGGGTATGAAGAGTCGGCATATCGAGCAATTGTGTCTAAGTCTCTGCCCAAGGATTCCAACTCTTCACTTCTTTCTTCGAGTAATGTTGCCGCAATCTTCCTAACTACACCTTCACCATATGACATAATTTCATTATTATTTGCCCATGCGACCTCCATCTCAGCATGCCAAAACTCTGTCAAATGTCGCCGAGTTCTCGACTTTTCTGCCCTAAATGATGGAGCAATGGTGTACAATCTTTCCAATGCTGGCATGGCTGCCTCAGCATAAAGTTGCCAAGACTGAGTTAGGTAGGCTTTGCGACCGAAGTATGGTACTTCAAATAATGTTGAGCCACCCTCAACCGCACCAGCGACAAAGTTTGGTGCTTGATATTCCAGAAAGTCTAGGTCCCGAAAGTAAGAATGAATCGCCCCAAATACACTGCTGCGTAATTTTAGCATCGTTGTCATTCTGGTTGTCCTGAGGTAAAGGTGTCGGTTATCGAGCAAGAATTCTGTTTCCCCACCGTCGGCAGCGACCATAGCAGATTCAGTTATTGGAAACGGAGTCTCGGGGTTGACGGGGCCAATAATCTCAATATCATGGATGATAATTTCATATCCTCCGTCGGCTCTGTCGTCTGGATTTGCCAGTCCATGGATAATCAATGACGATTCAATTAATGCCGATTTAGCGTTTTCGAAACATTCCTCGCTGAGTGCGTCTTTTTTCGCTACACATTGAATTGAACCGGTGGAGTCTCGTAGAACTATGAAACGAATTTTATTAGAGCCTCTTGAACGTTTGACCCAACCC
>DUKK01000155.1 GCA_013329355.1 Candidatus Poseidoniaceae archaeon
GATGGGTTCCATTTGGTTCTCGAATCACGGGTTTTTTTACCACTTGGAATTAGGTAATTTTCGCCTATTTTCAGTGCATAAGAGTCATCGATAAGTTTGACATATTGCTTGAGTATTGTTGATAATTTCTTTTGTTCGACGAAAATTCCAGAAATATGCTTTAATTCATCCCCTAATGATTCATATATCGAATTTTCAATCTCGTAGCAGATTTCAGCAGCATTGTCATTTATGTTGCTTATGACTGCACTTGGAAAACCACGACGTGACACTAATACCGAGAACCCTTCTAGGGGTGGCGATATGAACATTGAGCGTTCAAACTCCTGCGATGGCTTCTCTCTTTGCATCCCCAGAGTATGGCGTCTAACCCTTGTTTTAATCTGGCTAAACATCCCCCGAGAGATGACATAACCGTCGAGTTCTCCACTATCCCTTAGCGATTCAAGTAATTCTAGCGCCTCGTCGGTCTGTAATACACTGACATCAATATCTTCAGTTCGGTTACTGGCAAATTCTGCGAGGGTAAATATTTCCAAGTCTGAACGCATCCTTAAGAGTTGTCGTTTAATCAATTCTTTTTCACATACAACTGCTCCACCGTATGGCAAATACTCTGGTTTATCATCGGCAACCAATACCCAGGTTGGTTCTCTTCTAGCCAAAAATGCGGAAATCTGTAATCCATCATGATTAAGTTTCTTCCACTGATTTATACTCATCGCTAACAGATCTGCATTACCTTTTCTCAAGCTTTCTACCGCAACTTCCATGTGAGGTACTTCTGTCATTTTAAAATTGAATAAATCGCGATTTTGGACAATCACATTTTCTACTTGAAGACGAACTCCGTCATAACTTGATGGCGTGGTTAAAACCTCTAATCTAGGCTTCTCATCCATCGCAATTACCTCGGCTCGGACTGCTCCGAACGCTTTGTGGTGAGAGACCATTGGTTAAGAAGGGCACCCCGTGTGGGTAAGACATGGCGCAAATTAAACCAGATGTAGAACATGGTCTGGATACATTGCGCCAGCAAATTGATACAGCACTCGAAGAAATGATTGCAACAAGAATAGATTCTGGCGAAGTTGTAGAACTTTCAGGAAGGGTATTACTTGCCGGTGGCAAACGCTTGCGACCAATTATGATGTGTTTATCATACCAGATTGCTGGTGGCAAGGACTTGTCAAAAATTATGCCGCTTGCTATGGCATTCGAATTTTTACACACAGCAACACTAGTCCATGATGACATCAATGATGGGGCTACTCACCGAAGAGGAATTCCAACAATTCACGAAACTGCAGGATTGTCTAAAGCGATAATAGCCGGTGACTGGCTATTCGTTCAAGGCTATGCTTTAGGTGGTCAATATAACCAGGACATTGTGACAAATATCGCAAACTGTTGCTCAAGCATTGCAGTTTCTGAATTTTCGCAAATAGACCATATCCAAAATCTAAAAACCTCTCCAGAGGATTATATCGCAATCGTCAAAGGCAAAACTGCAGGTCCGTTTGCTTCTGGATGTCGTTCCGCTGGAATAGTTGCGGAAGCTTCTGAAGAGCAACTACATGCGCTGGAGGAGTTTGGCAACGAAATTGGAATTGCATACCAACTTGTTGATGATTTACTTGATTTACTGGGCGATGACCAAATCGGCAAACCGCGAGGTACAGACGTGCACGAGGGAAAAATGACGTTACCCCTGATTCACTCGTTGACATTATCGCATGGAGCAGACCGTGATAGATTGGCAGAAATTATCAATAATTTTGATGACGATTTGCTCGATGAATTAATACAATTACTCGACAAATCTGATAGTTTTAACTACACCAAGATACTAATCAAAAACCACTTTGAGAGAGCAATCAATCACCTGAGTATGTTCCCCAAATCAAGCGCAAAAATATTGCTTGAAAGTGTTGCAGAGTATGCAACAACTAGGAAACTGTGATTACAAAAACAACAAGATTTTGCAGTATTGCGGTAGAAATAGCCGGTTGATTCAAGTTAGATGATGTCTACGCACAAGTATGGACAAATGGCCTATGAGGGATGATGAGGCTGTCAGTCCCGTGATTGCCACTGTTCTGCTGCTTGCTATCACAGTCATGCTATCTAGTATGGTTTTCATTGTGATGCAAGGAGCAATCAACTCAGTTGAAAAATCTGAACCAGACCTCACAGTGAGCGTCAAAGGTCTCTCAAACGGCTTTCATGTGGTGAGGATTACTAGTTTAGATCAAGCATTAGACCCCGCAAGACTAGAGTATCAAATCTACAGCCAAGATGACTTGAACTCAAAAGAATTCTCAGGCTTTGTTGATGATATAGATGTCTACGGAGCCATTGGCTCAAATGTATCTTTTCATGATAGGGATGCAGGTTACTCAGTAACTCAGGGAGATTATTTCGTTATCGATTCTGAAACTATTGGTGCCAAGGATGGAACCTGGAGCATGAAGTTAATTGACCAGAGTTCGAATGTAATGCTGTTTGATGTGAAGTTAGTGTTGATTCAGGATTAGCCGCCAATAAAATGCATTTCTACGGGCCTAGTCTCGAGTTTTCGGATAGTTCTAACCTCAGAATATCGGTCGTTTCGTTTACTCCAGAGAGCGATTACAGCATCTCTCAGGTCGGTAATATCAGCGCCCATTGTGATTAGTGATTTTAGGTCATGGCCGTGTTCTGAAAAAAGGCAGGTGTATAACTTTCCATTAGCAGATATTCTTGCCCTCGTGCATGACTGACAGAATGGTTTAGAAATGGATTCAATAAACCCAATTTCATATCCATTATTCAAAGACCATCGCTTCGCTACTTGACCATATTTTTGCTGTTTAACTGGTTTTAATTTGCCATATTTGCTGGCGATTATTGTGCGAATTTCCTCGCCGAAAACCACTTGTTGCGGATTCCAATTTTTGGTTCCACCAACGTCCATATACTCGATAAATCTAACAGTTACTCCCATTTGATAGAATTGTTCAGTAATCGGTATTATTTGATGCTCATTGTAATCTTTGATAACAACCGTGTTAATCTTTACTGCTAAACCATATTTTATCGCTGCTTCGACACCCCGGATTATGTCGCTCGAAGAGATGCTTGAATTTGAGATGTCCCGAACAATCTCATCTTCGATTGCGTCAAGACGGACAGTGACCCTATCAAGGCCTGAGTTGGCTAATTTCTCAGCATGCCGGCTCAACAAACTGCCGTTAGTAGTCAACGCAATATCCAATCCATAATCACATTCTCTAATCATCGAAATTAAAACTGCGATATCTTTTCTGAGCAATGGCTCGCCTCCGGTAATTCTTACCTTTTCTAAACCTAGAGGCAACATTGCCTTGACCAGCATAATAATATCCTCAAAGCTGAGTATCTGATTCTTTGGTAAGAATTCATAACCAGGGCCGAATATTTCTGGAGGCATACAATAATCACATCTAAAATTACACCTATCGGTTATTGAGATGCGTAAATCTCTGAGAGGTCTTCCCAATGAATCCCCCGTCATGAGATAATGTAATCATTTGAGGTTATTCAACTGTTTTACAAGCATTCATGATAAATGAGTTACTCGCGGAGTTGTGAGTGAGCAACGGGTTAGGCCGGGTGAACAGTCATTCACGATGCGACACACTATTCCACGTATTTCAATCAAAAATGTCGATTATAGCCTACCACCATCAAAGAGTCACATGATTAGGATGCTGGCAATAGCATCAATCCAAGATGGGAAAACAGAGCTCGTTGTCAGAGGAAATATAGGCTTGGATATTGAATCAATGATTACATGTTTGATAAATTTAGGCGTAAACATTCAGCGAACGACTATCGACGAAGGCGCAGTAATTTCTGTTACTGGTGTGGGCAGGAGCGGCTTCACAGAACCAACCACAGAAATTAACTGCGGAAATTCAGGCACGGCATTAAGGATAATCCTTGGATTGGTTGCCTCCATGAATAAACCAGTTACCGTTACCGGTGACGAATCGTTGTCTTCAAGAAATAATAATTCTATGTTGGAATCCCTTTCACAATCTAATGTTTCTATCGATACGATTACTGCTAGTAACCTTCCAGTGACAGTCTGTGGACCTTGGTTTAAGGGTGACATCAAGCAACAAGAAATCCTCGTTGATTGTGGTAAATCTAGTCAGCCACTAACCTCTTGGATGATCGCAAGTTCGCTGTTTCCCTGTGATGTAAAATTATATCCAACGGGGGCGATGGTGTCAAATCAACATTATTTACTGACTCAGAATTTATGCAATAAGTATGGTGCTAACATCACAAATGAGGTTGATCATTTTTCTTTGACTCAATGGTCTCCAAAGATGGAATCACAGCATATCATACCCGGCGATGCTTCAATGGTTGGGTTTGCTATTCTGTTGACAAAATTGCACAATTGCCAGGCTCATATCAATAATTGGCCAAAAAAACAAGACACACTGGGCAATGAATTGTTACAGATGATGGCTGCTCCTTTGGGAATTAGGTGGGTTAGTGACACGATTGTCAACGCAAGCTCATCTGAATATGCCGTATATGATTTGACTGATTGTAATGATTTAATTACGCCACTTTCAGCGATTCTTGCAATCTCTGGCGGCGGGAAAATATACGGTATATCACACACGATTTACAAAGAAAGTAATAGGATTGAAAAAACAATTGAACTGCTTGCATGTTTTGGAATAATCGTAAATTTTTCAGGTAATGCACTTTTTATTGAAGGTCGACAAACACCAAGAGCGCCCAATCATCCAGTAAACTGTCATAATGATCACCGGTTGTATATGACAGCAGTATTACTATCCAGTAAATTTGGTGGTGAACTCATCGGTAAAGGGTTGCATTCAGTTGCAGATAAGGACTTTTTACTCCGCCTTGGCTTGGAGTGATGTTCAACCCTCCCGTCCGAAATGACGATCTAACGAATCTAAATTAATCCTTAGTGCTGTCGGTCTTCCATGAATACAGGCCCAAGGATTTGGTATCTTCCTCATATCCTCAATCAGCCGGCGCATTTCGGCGATTGTAAGTTTTTGATTGGCTTTTACTGCTCCTCGGCAAGCGTTCATCAGTGCGATGTGGTCTCTCAGGTTATCCAAGGTTTCTAGTGGTGCACCGTCTTCAACTAAATCTTGTAATAAATCTTTGAAAATCCTTTCAATGTCTTGTCCTTTAATGAACATTGGATAAGATAAGATAGCAAACGTTTCATTACTGTTGGAAACGTTAAAACCCATTGAAGACAATTGTTCTATAGAGGCTTTTACCACCTGTTTTTGAACTGGACTAAGGTTAATTTCAATCGGTGAAATTAAATTTTGAGCAATCCACTCCTTGTCAGATTTCTTTAATCTTTCATAACGTACTCTTTCATGTAATGCATGTTGGTCAATCAGTAGCAATTCGTCATCAGATTGAACAATAATGTATGAGTCTGCGAATTGGGCCAGCGGCTCCATATGCCCAATATTACTTGTTAGACCACGTAATTCTTCCTCATCTAGTGGAGAGATTGCAATCCCATAGGTTCCCTGCTTGTGTAGCTTCCTTTCGGCGCTAGATAGCGCTGCTGAGACTGGATCTTCTGGTAAACCTGGTAGTGTTGCTTGGGGACTCTCAGCGACAGAGATAGGGCGCATTTTCTCACGCTTATTCCGTTCATCTGCTTTATTTCCCGTCAAATTTAGTTGAGTTCCAGCAGCAATCGCCCAAGATGGTACTTCGTTAGTTTTTGAGTCAACAGTAATTTTGTGTATCGATTTTCCATCCTGGATATTGTCAACGAACGATTCTTGTATTGGTTTTACGCTTGTATTTTGTGAGGACAGACCAACTATACTACCATCAGGTTCGATTTCTGTTGTGACGTCTTCTAGCGTGAATGCTATTGCTCTCTCCAGTCGCTCTAATACCCTCCAAGAGTGTTTTAATCTAACCTCTCGTTTAGTTGGATGAACATTGACATCCACTTCAGATGCTGGCAACTCCAGTGCCAACACGGCAATAGGGTGCCTTCCCTGCATCAATCTTGTTTTGTAACCTCTTCTTATGGCTTGATGAAACGGTCCTGAGGCAACTGGACGGTCGTTAATCAAGATGTAGACTTCATCACCCTTACCCCTAGTAATGTCTGGTGTGCTAATCCAACCACCCCATTGCTCAGTTCCGGGAACCTTGTCATCCTGTTTTGGTGATTTTAGTTTTATTAGGCTCGATGCTTGGCCGCCAAGAATATCATAGAGACGGTCTGCGGTCGACTCTGATCTTGGGATGTCTAGGACAATTTTGTCATCGGTGGTTAGTTTGAAGCCAACGGAATTGTTAGCAATTGCATGAGATATAATAACGTCAACTATCTTGGCATTTTCTGTTGCGGGACGCCTTTGAAAGGACAGTCTTGCCGGGGTATTTTTGAATATATCTTTAACAATAACCGTTGTGCCAAATGACATTCCGTGCGATTCTACGGCGCTTTTTTTGCCAAAGTCAACAGCTATTATCCTACCTTCACCAGTTCGGGTCTTGCTAGCTATGCTTAGATTAGCAACCATCCCAATGCTCGCTAGCGCTTCACCTCGGAAACCCATTGTGTATATTTCATTCAAGTCATCGAAGGTATTCAATTTTGATGTGGCATGTCGGTCTACAGAAAGGCTGATGTCATTCTCACTTATGCCGACGCCATTATCAGAGATCGTAATTGAATCAAAGCCCCCTCGCTCAATAAATACGTTAATCTGACTAGCTCCTGCATCTAGGCTATTTTCTAGTAATTCCTTTACAACTTGAGCTGGTCTCTCAACCACTTCTCCAGCTGCAATATGTCCAATAGTTTCATCATCGAGTTGAACTATT
>DUKK01000225.1:0-15363 GCA_013329355.1 Candidatus Poseidoniaceae archaeon
CAAGGTGGTAGGCCCAATCCTTAATGAATCGGGGCTAGATGAGTTAAGAAAACAACTGGCTGAGACTTTAAGAACCTTCTTTAACAAAAAACCTACCCCACTAAATGTTGATCCAGATAAAGTAGATAGGTACTTACTTAGTCGGCTAATCAGCAATCTTGAAACACAAACAAGACTCCCTGGTGCTCCTGTCAATTTGAGCGCAATCCATGAAGGTTGGTTAACTGGAATGAGTCCAGCACAATGGATGAGGTTTGTCGAGGATAACTGGCCGAAGGAATCAGCAAAACAGTTTGACGTACCAATCAATCCATTCTCATTCTCTTCATGGTCTATATTGGGAACTCTTTCGCTAATTGGCGGTTCAACAGAAGTACCCAAATTACACAAACTACTTGGCCCCCACAGAATGATTACCAAGCGTCATACTCAGAGATTGGTTAAATGGTTGGAAGAGGAGAAATGGATTAACAAACAATTTAACCACATACCATTCTCTGATGCCAAAGTGTTCAAATTGAAACAAGATAGATTGGGATTTGGTCGACTATCTCTGGCGCTCTGGCCGCTTAGGGGTTCTATTTCTTCATGGCGACGGGCTAATCCGCAAGGGGACTGGGAACACGCTCTCGAAGATATTTTATCCAACCCCAGAATCCCTGGCTACCAACTGAAAAAATCATTGAATGATGTCTTTGCTCGTTTATCGATCCTCACCAGCGGCCATGATGATTGCCCAGTTCCAAAGAACGAGGCTGAATTGATGATTTGGTGGAAAATGCCACCGCCTTAGTCACTCCTCTTCAACCAAGCGGAATTTCATTCCACCGGGTAGGTTTACCTGAGCTGCAGATTTGAAAAACTTTGACCTTGCTGAATATGATGCGCTTATCAAAACACCTAGACCAATGCCAAAGCCTGCACCGGTTATTGGCCGCATAATATTGTTAGACTCATATGACGTCAACAGCTGAGTAAATCCGTCAACGATTAATGGTAAGCAAAGAATTAACCCACAACCGAGCCAAAGCATCGTACGACGATTATTCTGATACGTATTGAGCAGCCATGCATCCGGCAATAGTGAAAGGCAAGTATCTTTTACAGTCCACCTGTTGTAGCCTTTGCGTGAAAACCAGAATCCACCAACTGCTAAGCCAAAGAATATCCCCACATCTCTCGTACAGACAGGCATTTGATTGTCATTGATTACGATTGATCGTTCCGGTTTATTGTGACAGTTCAAATCCCCAAAAGCATAGATGAAACCGGTATATGGGTCCAGCTCTGTCCAAGCAAAAGTCACGTTAGAGTCAAGATTCCCCGATGACCATAAACCATCATCGGTTGCGAAGTCAAATGCATTAGCGCGACCGTTGCTTAATTCTGGTATCTCACCGGGTGCTAGCGCAAGAGGAGCAATAAAGAATGACACAAAAAAGAATGATGAAATGTAGAAGACCCAATTTCCTACCTTCTTTTCTCGCGCCCGAGATGGAAGGCCATTCTTGTTCACGTAGTTACGTTAAGTTGTGAAGTAAAAAGATTTAATGTCAAAGTGTTCATGAATAACATGCTATTCCTGTGAACATGGAGGATGATGTTGGTGAGCCGGTTGGACTCGGTATGGGCTTTCAAGCAGGAGGTTTGATTGGTCTATACCTAGGATTCTCATTAGCAACCATTTCAGTATTAACCGACGCAGAGAATATTCAAAGAACTGTGTCCTTGATGTGTATACCACCATTCCTATTTTCTCTTATCCTCGGTCCATTTTTGGCGCGCAGGAAAAAGCCAGTCATTTTAACCAAAGAGCCATTGATAGAGGCTAGGGAGAGATTGGCTAAATTCAACGAAGGTCAAGGTAAATGGCGGGTCTTGAGCCATGTATCCAGTGACGGCGTAAATCTTAGGATAGATATGCATAATCTTGATAATATCGAGGGAGTAGTTGACGCAGCTCTCGAAATTGCCGAGCGAACCACAGTGAAATTTGTTGTGGGCAGAGGAAATCACAAGAGTTCCTCACCCAAACTACGAAATCGCGTCTTAGCTCGCGTTGAGGACCGTGTCGGTGTTCTTCGTCGCACACGCAAGGCGAAATCTATCGAGGTTAACCCGATTAAATCGAGCGAATATAACGATTATCAGAACAAATTAAATCGGATTTTGCTGATATTATTGCCAATTGTATCATTCCTTGCTTGGCTCGAAATGAGAAATTGAGTCAACATACAGTAATAGATATTATCAAATGCGGTTGTTAGCCTATATCATGCGAGAGGTCAGCCTGTTTTGGAAAAGATCTCGGATCAGACAACTCGATATTGGAGAGTTGGCTGATATTTTCAAACGAGCCGAGTTTATTTCCTATGTAAAGAGAGTGCCAAAAGACATCAGAGTAATCCTCAAAGTCAACTTTTGCGAGGGAAAATCCCCTGAAGATTTAATCGGCCTACGATTTATCGAACTTCTAGATATAATATTAGAACCTAAAGATAACAACGACAGTTTCTTGATTTTAGTTAGAATTAATCACTCTGTGTCCAATCTGAATGCCCGAACAAACGGCACTAGTTCTGTTGCTGGTAGCAGATTAGATGGGGAAGGTCTCACTTATATAATCCAAGGCCCGCCGATGAAGTTAAGAATAGTCTCAACGCTGGCTAGGTTGATTTCACAACCAGACAGAATAAGCGCTAGAAGCCTGGACTTCAATTCAACTCTGAATCACTCTGCATTGTCCACAAAACAACTGAAGTTAGCCAAATTTGCCTATGATCGTGGGTTTTTCGACATCCCAAAGCGGACTAGAATTTCAGACATTGCAAGTGAGATTGGTCTTGCAAGAGCCACAATTTCTGAACATTTGGCAAGAATAGAATCAATATTGATGGATGATATGTTCTCATCTTATGATGAGTCGTATACAGATCCTAAACTCGTTAAGTCTCTAATTGAGACGATCACCTTAGAGATAGAGGATGATGACATGAATCAGGTCGAAAATATGATTCAGATTTTAAACGGAATTAAGGAGTCCATAAAATCACAACTAACCGAAGTAAAGCATGAAGAATTTGACGAGATAACTGACGATGAATTGATACAAATGGCTGTCAAAGAACATGAGGAAAATATCAGTTTCATTGATGAAGTAATTGAAGAAAAATTCAAAACTTCATCCATCTGATGACATCATTTACAAGATACGAAGGAATAGACTCTATATGACCCGGACAGCGGACTTATTGAAACGCCTGTCAAAGGAGGGCGTCTTGGTTCCTCAACAGGTCAAAAAAGCAATGCTAAAAGTCAATTTAGAAGACTTTACAGATTACGATGTTGCGCCATTTTTCGCCGATAGGCCAGTTCCATATATAGAGACAAACTCAGGCAACATCAAAACAATTTCAGCACCACACATGATCATAACATTATTGCATCACATGGAACTATCTAGTGAACAAGAAATAATCGTTATTGGCTGTAAAGGCGGTTACTTAGCCGCCCTAATAGCGACTATTGTTGGAGAAAATGGCCGAGTAAATGTTCTAGACCCCTCGAAAGAAGTGGTAAATTATGCAAAAGACAGACTTTCACATTGGCCAACCGTAGAGATTAGACTCCTTGACGACTTAGATGTCGCACCGATTGCTTTCCCTGGTGAATTTAACAGGGTTATAATGACTGGTCAAATAGATGTTATCCCAGACTGGGTTAAGTCGCGTATTATCGATGGTGGATTCGTTGTTGCACCGATAGGAAGTATCGACTCGCAAAAACTGATGAAAATTGAATATCAAGATGACTTAAGTTTAGAAACCGACCTAGGTAATGTCTGTTTTGGGCCGATTGATGTTGATTCCACCAGTGATCACCACCTCCATCCGACTGAACTTGCAGACCTAATTGAGCTATCAATTGAAACCTGCGAAGAGTTAGAAATAATTAATCAAGACGAATTAAACAGTCTCCAAGACTTGGTCGCTAAATTGAACAGTTTACCTGATGATACCCCCCCGATTGGCGAAGGCGGTATACCAATTTCAGAACACCCAATGGTAAAATTACTGTGGCACTATTCACCGTCATTTCTACGATTGTGGCCAATCATACAGGTCATGTTACATCCGATGATATCTAATTTTGACTTTAACAACTGGAGTCAGTTTAATGATGAAGAAGACACTTATTGGTGAGCGAATTGTCCACCCGGTTCACTGCGGCGCTCAGTAATCTAAAGAGTAGAGATGATAGAAAAAGGCGTCGAGCGGTGAGAGAACTATTTGAGATGGACGATGAAAGTCATCTGTCCGCCTTTATTCCCCTCTTAAGTGACAAGGATTCTTGGTATCGTTCAAAGGCACTAGATGCTTTTCGTATGTGGTCCATGCGAAAATCAGTGAACTGCTTAGAACCGCTTATTGCTCACGAAAATCTTGATTATAACCGAGCTGCTGCCAACCTGCTAGAGAAATTTCACGCCGCAGAGACCGATGTAGTCAAATTGTTATTCGCCAAAGATGACATGATTTGCCAAATCAAGTCTGCTGAATTTCTACTAAGAGCTGACAATGAGGAAATATTTTTTGAAAAACTGTTACAAAATCATGACTCACGATTGAGGATTATTGCTCTAGGGAGCAAATATTGCAATCACCAAACACTAGAACGATTCCTCGATGATGAATCTATCAAGGTTGTTGAGTATTGTTTGAGTGCATTGTCCAATTTGAACCACGTTGTCAGTGATTTAGCACTAGAAAAGATGTTGCAGCGTGGCGTTAAATTGGGACTACTGATCCCATATCTAGTTGAAATCAGCCCACAAAAACTAATTCAGTGCATTGATGGAATAAATAACCAAGACACAAAAATATTAGTTGATTTATTACAGCAAAAATGTCGCACAATCCATGATGAACCTGTTAAAACCTTAATTGAGAACTGTCAATATGTTATCGTTGGTCGCTGGTTACAGGGAAAAAGAGGTAAAACGGAAGATAATTTGCGATGGCAAATAATTGCTGATGATACTGTAAACGAAATCGAGAGGTCGCGTTTCATCGAGCGACTATTCGCCCGTTGCGATGAGGAAAATATCAGATCCATGGCACAGAAAATATCAGAAACTTCTAGCAGTGAATTAATCCGACTAACAGCGCATAACCTTTCAACCGCCGAAGATAAGGTGAGGACATGAGCGATAACTCTGGAGTGCTGTTCAGCATTGATGCGACCGATTGTGCATCTCGCTACCTGCATGTCAGGATTACTATTTCTCCCCCGTTTACTGGAAAAAAGTTAACGCTCAAGTTTCCTCGATGGGTTCCTGGCTCATATTTTATCAGAGAACCCATGCAATACTTGACGGGTTTAAATTGTCGGCAGGGCGGTAAAGAAGTTTTTTTCAAACGGAAAGCGGTGGACACTGTTGACATAAAACTGGCCGATTCCGAGGCTGAAGTCATAGTTAGTTATCGAATCCTTGGTATCGAATTATCAGTTAGATCTACTCACATCGATAGTAGCCACCTACACATGATGCCACCATTCACTTTCTTACTACCAACCAATGGTATAGAACAATCTAGGATCAATAAAGAGCATCACATTACGCTCTTCTGCCCACAAGGCTGGACTCCAGCAACGCAACTAAAACTAGCAAATCATAAACCAAAAGTAAATTCAATCATTGATAACCAAGCAGATAAATACGATTTTACCGCTCCTAATAGAGATGAACTACTAGACGGCATTATCGAGGTCAACCCCAATCCTAACATCAGTTTCAATGTCGATGGTAGAGTTCACATTCTCAAGTTATGGGATAGTGGAGGATATTCAACTGATGAGACTATGGTAGAGCGATTTATCGGTGATATGAAAAAAATAATTTCTGAGCACCATGCGTTATTTGGCACACCGGAATGGGATGACTACATCACTATTATTCACCTTACTGAAAAATCTCGAGGAGGTCTTGAACACCTCAACTCACAAACCTCAATGCTGCCACGAGTTTGCCTAATCGATGGACATCATGACGAATATCGAGATTTAATCAGTCTGTTTAGTCATGAATATTTGCACCAGTGGAACGTAAAACGCCTGAGACCGAGTAATTTTATTCACTATGATTTGCAACAAGAAGTGCACACTGAATTATTGTGGTGGTTCGAAGGTTGCACATCTTGGTTAGGTGACATGCTCTGTGTTAGGTCTGGTGCGTGGTCAGAGGATGATTGGCGGAAAGACATGGAGCGAAAATTAACTAGACACTTAACCCGGAATGGTTCCGAGCATGAATCCTTGGCTGAATCAAGTCACGATGCATGGATACACCTCTATAGAAGCCACGCCTTCTCAAGGGAAACGCAAATTTCCTATTACCTTGAGGCAGAATTGGGGATTTTTTCTCTAGATGCGGAATTAAGAAAACGCTCAAAAGGTAAACATGGAATATGCGATCTTATGGCTAAACTTTGCCAGAAATATGCGTTAGGTTATCCAAGCATTTCCAAACTAGGAGTTGACTACAAGGATATTCGAAGAGAATTGGTTAATATGGAAGGAGGGAGAAACCTAGGTATGCATTTGGATGATATGGTATATTCAAAGTCCGCTCCAAACGTAGCCAGAGCATTAGATTTCTTCGGCTTGGATATGATTAGCAAAGTTAGTCAAGAAAAGACTCCGTCATCATCATGGTTGGGACTTAACATTGCCGATAAAGGTGGCAAAGTGTTGGTTAGTAGTCATCAGGCGAATTCAACCCTGAGAAACCTGATAATGCCGGGTGACGAATTGATTGCAATCAATAGTATGCGGGTAAATAATGTTAAATCAATAAAGACAATTTTAAGCAAACTTGAGCCCAATCAAGTGGAATTATGCTATAGTCATGAGGGTATCATCAAGACAGAAATCGTAAATTTAACCACTGAGCCCGAACTACAGAGTAAGCTACATGGGAAAGGCAATGCTCGATGGCAACGCTATCTCGCTACCAGAGTTACTTGAGTTCATCAAGCGTAAATAGAATAGGTGGCAAGTCAAATAACGTATCGTGCTTAGTTGTCTTTGGTGGGAATAGCGATTCTGATTCACACATTTCTACCACCATCAGCTTAGTAATGACCTCGAGATTAGAACCCGGCCATAGTTCGAGGCTTATTGCGTCAGATGATAGATAATCTAAACAGATTGCTGGTATTTTATTGAGACCAAGTTTTAGCGCAACCGACAGCCGATGATGTCCATCCAGTAAAGAGCCCGTGCGGCTATCAACTAATACCGGTTTGGTGAAACCGCCCCATCGCATAGTCATATCGAGTAACTTATCTCTGGCTTTGGGCTTGATTTCCTCGTGTGGCTTAAGCCATGTAACTTCCACTAAAGTAACATCTTCATCTGTCCACATGTAGGTTGGGAACAGTATTTCAAGGATAATACTTTGGCAATCACCGTAGGGCTTGGAGATTAAGTTGAGGTCGCATGTGCTTGGCAATGAAGCAGACATTGAAGGTTTGCCATTAACCGACAAAATGACGTCGTTCGTCGATTGCCTCCCCAGTGATATATCTGAAGTTCTTAACCACATTGCTAGTAATGGTGGCGGCGCCTGGATTGTTGGTGGTGCAGTTCGTGATGCGGCAATGGGAATTGTACCGTCTGATATTGACCTCGCTACCGATTTAAGGCCGGAGCAATTACTCAAAATATTCCCAACGGCAATTAAAACAGGCGTTGCTTTTGGAACTGTTACGGTAAAATCTGGTGATTATCTAATACAGACCACAACGCTACGAGTGGATGGAGAATATCACGATGCTAGAAGACCTGATTCAGTCGAATATAATTTATCGCTAAAGCAAGATTTGCAAAGACGAGATTTTACCATAAATGCTATGGCCATTGATGTCGCCAGGAGACTCTACTACGATCCAAATAACGGTATTCATGACATTGAAAATTGCGTGATTAGGTCAGTCGGTAATCCTTACAAAAGAATCAATGAGGATGCTTTGAGAATCTTGAGAGCATTCCGCTTCTTGGGTCAATTGGAGGCCGCAAAATGGCGACTTGAGGAGCAACTTTATGATGCAATTTCAGAATGTTCATACCTCATAGATGACTTGTCAAGAGAGAGAATATGGCAGGAATTACACAAAATATTGCGCTCCGACACTACCTGTGAAATTCTTATATCGATGATTAACACAGATGTTTTACCAATAGTATTTGACTGGGGCAGAGTGGACAGATCAAAATTAATTTCAGCCCTGCGTGAGAGACCAAATTTAGATTATGCAGCCTTATTTGTCCTCCTAAATTATCAATTAGATCAGAGTGGATTAAATCAATTATGTAAAAGCCTGAAATTGTCTAAAAAGCACACCAAAGAAATCTTATCAACCTCGGAAAAGGCAAGAATTATTCCCACCGATGAACCAGCGTATTTGCGACTTTATCGACATTTGAGTGGCGAGCGTTACCAAAGCATACTACGGCTGGCTGAGGTTTTATGTCGTCATAATATGGTTGAGAAACTATCACACATGGACGCAAAATACTACAGACAAATCATTGTCGCAATTAGGAAACTACCACCCCTGTCAAACCCGGAGCAGCTTATTGACGGAAATTGGCTTATGGCGATAACCAACATAAAGCAGGGTGAGAAACTAGGCAGACTGAAAGAATGGATGTATAGATTACAGATAGAAAATGACTGGAGCACTATCACTGAAGTCGAACGATGTCTCGCCTCAATACATTGGCAGAGCGATGATTTTGAGTCATGGCCCAAAATGCGCTTGGTATGAAGCCACCATATTCAAAAGTGATGGATACTACGCTCATTCATGTTCAGTGGTAGAATCTCCGAGGCTGTTGCTAAGCAGATTGAGAAGAAAATAGCAGACAATAACGATTTGAATTCTCTGTCAAACTCAGAACTAGCAAACCTCGCAGTAGAATTTGTTGGTGATGCGCCACCCTCGCATGTCCCAAGAGAAACTGTAATCGAAATATTATCACAACAACCGCAAATCTCTGAATGGAGAACTACGATAAAAGAGCGTGCATTGGAGACCGCTAAAGAAAAAGTATCCGATGTGGTAGCGAATGTCGACCCCAGAATGGCAGACATGATTAAACAACAATTTGGTCAGTGGCTCCAAAATTCCGGACTTTCAAGCGTTGAAATCACGACAAAAATTGATACCAATTCAGATGGGAAAATTACCGAAGAGGAATTAAATCGTTTTATCCAAAACCTTTCCGGAACAAACCCTCCAGATTGGGTTTCTGTAACTCTTATGAGCATCCTTGACACCGATAAGAATGGCGTAATTGAAGTCCAGGAATTGTGGAATTATCTTGGAGCAATTGGCTTTGATGTCCCGAATGTCAATCAAATTAGCCAGGAAACTGAGCAACACGATACTCCCGCTGACCAGCAAAATGATGGGAAAAGCATGATTGATGATGAACTTGTTATCGATAATGAGCCTAGTCAAGTTGAGCAAACCGAACCTGTAGTAGAGGTCACACACACTGAGGCGGTTGATACTGAAGTGGTAATCGAGCCAACAAATCAAGTATCCCAACCAGTCTCAGACCAACACTATGAAGAAACAGAATCAAGCGTAGTTACCTCTATAGAAATAGGCATAGAAAGGTTACATCAAACTAGACTACACAGAGAGTCGAATGAAGTAATCGAATCAACTGGACCTGGTGATTGCCAACTAATGGTTGAGAGGGTTGAACGAACGCTGATGGTGATGGACAATTACCGCGGTGGAATGACTGCTACTGGTTTATTAGATGGTGGGCCATATACTGTTGCTGTGCTATTTGAACCCGAATTAAATGATTTAATCGAGCATAGTGTTGGTAAGAAATTAGCTTTTACTGGAGTATTATTTGATTGGTCAAGTGGGCTCAGACAAGCAAAGCTCAAGGCTACTGAGTTAGAGTATTGATTACTTTAGCGAGCGAGCAATAACAATGCGTTGGACTTCTTGTGTGCCCTCATATATCTGGGTAATTTTGGCATCTCTGAAGAAGCGCTCGACTGGGAATTCCTTGGTATACCCGTATCCTCCCAATACTTGAATTGCTCTTTCTGTTACCCACATAGCAGTATCCCCGGCAAACAGCTTTGCCATACTTGCCTCTTGAGTGTGTCTTTGACCACCGTTTTCGTAGTGTTCTTGCTTGGCCCAGGATGCTCGATAGACTAAATCCCTTGCAGCTTGGATTCTCGTAGCCATATCGGCAAGGTAATTCATTATCATTTGATGGTGTGCAATCGGCTTACCGAAGGCCTCCCTCTCGTGTGAGTAGTTTAGCGCCGCTTCATATGCCCCCTGAGCGATACCTAGTGCTTGAGCTGCAATACCGATGCGACTGTTATCTAGTGCGTTCATTGCTATCGGAAAACCGTTGCCGACACCTTTGAGCACATTCTCAACAGGAACTTTGCAATTGCTGAGAACTAATGTGCAGGTGTCTGAGGAACGAATACCTAACTTATCCTCTTTCTTACCTACCGAAAAGCCGTCAAATGATGACTCAACAATAAATGCGGTTGTTCCACCGTGTTTTTTAATTCCGTAATCTGGATGGTCCACGTCTTTAGCAAATAAGACGATTATGTCAGCCTGAGCACCATTGGTAACCCACATTTTTTCACCGTTGAGGATGTAGTGTTTACCATCATCTGACAACTTTGCTTTACAAATCATAGCTGCAGCATCAGTTCCAGCTCCTGACTCAGAAAGTGAGTAAGCGCCTACCTCTCCGGCAGCAAGGCGGGATAGATACTTTCGCTTCTGCTCTTCATCACCATGCAGTGCTATAGTTTTTGCACATAGCCCAACATGAACACAAAACATTACACCAAATGATGGATCCACTCTAGAGAGTTCCTCAACAATTATCGATTCTGATATGTCATCGACTGGTGAACCACCATATTTTTCTGGTATAGTTACCCCTTGTAAACCAAACTCGAGGAATTGTTGCCATTCATCGCTAGGCGGAATCTGATTGGCATCTCTGTGTTCAGCAGTAGGGGCTAAAACTGACTCAGCAAAATCTCTAACTAGTTCCCGAATCATTTGTTGTTCATCACTTTCGGCGTAGTTCATAACTCTCCCATTAACCGCCAACAACCCGACTCACTTAACCCGTTTGCTATTTAGGTAAATCAGTGAATACCCCAATTCTTCATATACGATGTCTAAGAGGCGCGGGCAGGAGGAATCATTTTGGATGAAGAAACCGTTGAATTTAATGTTGCACACAATAGAAAATACTCCACAGATCACTTGTGGTATCAAGAAAAAGATGAACGTCTGATGATTGGCGTAAGTGAGTTCTTGAGACTCGAAATTGGCGATGTCTTGAGAGTGATACTGCCCCAAGCCGAAACAGAAGTCGATGAAGGCGATGGAATGTTCTCAATATGGACTGCCGAAGAAAAGAAACCATTTCCCGCCCCATTCTCTGGACTAATTGCTGAAGTCAATGGTGAAGTTGAGATCAATCCAGACTTAGCAAATGACTCGGCTTATGACCTCGGTTGGATAATCATACTCGAACCTCATGACCTTGACTTAGAACTTCTATTGGACCCCGATGAATACGTAGAATATCTGGCTGAACTGTGAAGTTTCTGGTGAACCTCATGGAACAGATGGATATTCTGAAACAGAGTTTAAGCAACGCGCCAGTAATCTGGAAGGGTGACTACCCTTACTTTATACACCCAATTACCGATGGAGTGCCAAGATTAAATCCTCATGTCTTGGAAGCAATCATAGACCTATCCTGTGAATTGGTCAACTGGCAAGACATTGATGTTATTCTCGGCATCGAAGCGATGGGCCTCCCATTACTAGCCCCGCTATCCGTGCGAACTGGTATACCGATGGTAATCGCTAGAAAGCGACAATATGGTTTGGAAGGCGAGATTGAAATTAGCCAAGAGACTGGTTATTCAAAAGGAAGTTTATTCCTCAACGATATCAAACCTGGTGAGAAGATTGCGATAATTGATGATGTTTTATCGACGGGTGGAACCATGAAATGCGTCATAGAAGGCATAAAAAAGACCGGCGCAACCATACAAAATACTATCATTGTTGTCGAAAAGGGCAACGGTATGGAGAGGCTCAAGTCAGATTATCCAAACATTCAGTTTGACTCTCTAGTAAAACTTGAGATGATTGGCGACAGAATTGTTATTCTTAATTAGGAGTTGAACGAATTGGACCTGGAAAGACATGAATTTCAACTCGACGAATTAGTTGACAGAATCAAAAAAAATGACCTAAAATTAGTGGCCTTACAGGTTCCTGAAGGCTTGAAGATGCAAGCCTTGGAGATGATGGACCAAATAGAAACTGAAACCTCTGCAAGGGTGGTTCTATCTGCTGACCCATGTTATGGGGCTTGCGACCTAGTGCACGACAAAATGCAGAACATTGGTGTCGACTTAGTGGCACACATGGGCCACTCACAAATGAATATCGACTCTGGTATGCCTACTCAGTTTATTCCTGTAACCTATCAAGGCAGTCCCGAAATCGCTCCTGTCCTGCCCTATCTGCATGCTCACCGAGAAATTGCTAAGAGCAGAATTAACGAATCTCAAGGACCCGTATTATCCGAATTAGAAGCACTGGATAAATTCGAGGATATGGTGGGCAGAGTTGCACCGTTGACCGATACGAAACTAGGGCTGGTTGGGAGCATACAACATCTGCACCTGTTGCCGACCTTCAAGCAACATTTCGAAGACGCCGGCTTTGATGTTACAATCCCCATAGGGGGTGCCAGATTGTCATTTCCGGGACAAGTCCTCGGTTGTAATTACTCTGGCGATGACCCTACAGTAGGCCACTATGTGTTTCTAGGTAGTGGCGATTTCCACCCAATAGGATTAGTTTTGCACACCGGAAAACCGCTTGCTATGCTTGACCCATATTCTGGCGAAGCAAGAGAAATGGGTAGAGAAAGAATTGAGAGGATTCTGCGGCAAAGGTCAGGATTAATCATGTCTTCAATGGACAAAGAGAGATTTGGTATACTGATTGGAGCTAAACCTGGACAAATGCGGAGAAATCTAGCACTGAGGTTAAAGCGTATGCTCGAAAAACAGGGCAAAAAAGGCTTCTTGCTAGCCATGGAACACGTAGGTCCAGAATTGATTGACTTCTATCCAGTCGACGTTTTTGTAAACACAGCATGCCCAAGAATCGCCATTGATGATGCGGTAAAATATGCGAAACCCATGATTACTCCGTATGAATTACAAGTTGTTCTTGGCGAGAAGAAATGGGAAAATGGGTATAAATTCGACCAAATACACTGATGAATATATCACTACCAGAGGTGAAAATTGAGTTTGTGGTCCAGAAATTAGACCACATCTTTTAGAACGGTTGGCAACAGCCTTTACTGGTATGGTGGACTATCTAGACCGGATTGGTGCGGGTTATGTTATTCATGATCCTGAACCACTAGATTTTGATTATGTCCCACAACAAATTGTTTGTCGTGAGCAATACCAGAACCAATTAGCTGCAAGGTTTGCTTCTATAGATAGACTAGAGTCTAGTTGCAGAGCTGTTATCACCGGACCGGTCGGAAGTGGTAAAACCGTGCTAGTGAAAACCTTCTGTCGCGACCTTCAGAGACACCTAGTTAACCGAAGAACCATCAACGTCGCTCATGTGAATTGCCGAAATGCTTCAACCAGTACTCGTGTAGTACAACGCATTTTACATGCAATAGATCCAGGCCACCCAGACCGTGGTTTATCGATTGGAGAATTGCTACTCAGCCTACGGAAACTGACTAGAAGAAATTCCTCACATCTAATCGTCATATTGGATGAAGTAGATCATATGCTTAGAAAATCAGGCGATGATATACTCTATCAATTACTCAGAATTGATGAAGACCAGGAAGGCAAGGGGACGCTGTCACTGATTTTAATCAGCCAGGAACAGGTTCTTGATGTACTAGAAACTGCAGTTATCTCGAGGATGGGTAAAACGAATCTAATAAAAATTCCATCATATAGGGAAGATGAATTATTTAAAATCGCCTCACAGAGGGCCGAATTGGCTTTGGTAAATGGATCATACACCGAAGAAATTGTCCGCTTAATAGCACAAAAATCAGCGCCGATAGGTGACGCTCGATTAGCCATCGAACTGCTAAAGGCTGCCGCAGAATCTTGTGAAATACGCCAAGACGACCATACTGAGAGAGCAATTAGTATTGATGATGTCCATGCCAAAGATGAGATTTTATCAGTTGACATGGTCTCAGAAATCAACGCTGTTGAAGGACTAAAACCTCATGCTATGTTCGTATTATTAGCCATCTGCCGGAGATTAAAGAAGGATACCTCGATGACTACAGGGGATGTTGAAAATCTCTATGCAGTAGTTTGTGAGGAGTATGAAGAATCTATGAAAAGTCACACAACATTATGGAAATACTTGAAAGAAATGGAGAATCGTCAGTTAATCAAAACAAGAATTTCAACCGTCAACGACGGCCGGGGCAGAACCACTCATCTCAGTATGCCACATTTCCTACCAAGTGATATTGCAAGCAGGCTTGAAATGCTAATAAAAAAGCGCTTGTGAGCCAAAATCAACGTCTCTGATTTATCCGGTGAGCATAAATACAGGTCTCTGTTGGCCAATGTGTCTTAGAGGCGTGATTATGGCTACTGGTTCACAAGGAGAGTTTGTTGCTGTCGTAAATGATACTGACCCAAAAAGCAACGGTAAAGCATACTCATTGAAAATTACGGGCAACAATTACTCGCAGATTTTAGGAAAGAAAATTGGCGATGTCGTTGATGGAATTTTCGTAGGCGAGGGTGACAAAACTTTGTCCGGGTACAAACTGCAGATAACTGGTGGTGCTGATAAGACGGGAACGCCCCTTAGAAGAGACTTAGAGGGCGGCTCAAGGCAGTCAATCCTAGTGACACGTTCAACCGGTTTCAAAGGACATAGTTTAGTGTTCAAAACCAAGGGTGGTGAGAAGAAGCGATTCCGCTACAAACCAGACGGCCTACGCAAGCGCAGAAACTTTCGTGGCAACACTGTAAATCAAGACACAAGACAAATCAATCTCAAAGTTGTTGAAGCCGGTAAGAAAGCCCTAGCAGATATTCTTGCCGCAGAAAGCGAGGAAACATCGGAGTGAATCCCGAGAGGGTTTTCGTAAACAGGGGTGTAGGGAATGGCGAGAAAACTTCCCACACAACCAACTGTTAACATCGGGTTAGTAGGTCACGTTGACCACGGTAAGACCACT
>DUKK01000225.1:15658-15869 GCA_013329355.1 Candidatus Poseidoniaceae archaeon
CGTTGACCACGGTAAGACCACTCTAACTAAGGCTCTATCTGGCGTTTGGACCGACACTCACTCGGAGGAAAGGAAGCGGGGAATATCAATTAAGTTGGGATATGCTGACACTGCATTTTATCAATCCAAAGATGGAAAATATTACTGCTCCGGTAAAAACCCAACTGGAAAAAAGGATGTTGCTGCCGAGTTATGCAGAGTTGTATCTTTT
>DUKK01000133.1 GCA_013329355.1 Candidatus Poseidoniaceae archaeon
GCGTATTAATCGGGGCAGGTTTCATTGCTGGTGAATCAATTCTGGGTGTCTTAGTTGCTTTATTGATAGTTCTTGAAATCGATCTCACCCAATTATTTTCGACCGGTGTTCTGAATAACTTCCTTTCATTGTTATTTTTTGGATGGTTTGTAGTGGTGTTCTTGTGGCTGGCAACAAGGACCTTACCAAATAATGGCAACTTACTGAGGGATTTCGGATTGATCGCTAAAAATCTAGTCAGCAAGCTGGGGTCAATGTTCAGACTGGCAAAATAGCCCACAACAAGCGAACAAAAGCATCAAAGGTTGTCTTTGACGACATCCGCATGGTCGTAGAATGTCGATGTCCATTTCAGAATTAGAAGAACTCGCGAGAAAATGTCGCGTTGAGATTGTAAAAATGGTTTACCGAGCCCAAGCAGGTCACCCGGGTGGTTCACTTTCAGAAATTGACTTGTTGTCTGCCTTGTACGCGAACTACCTAAGGGCTAAACCAGATCAACCTGACTGGGAGGACAGAGATAGGTTTATTCTCTCAAAAGGGCATGCTTCGCCTGGAATGTATGCGATATTAGCTGAAATGAATTTCATTACAAAACAAGATTTAGAATCATATCGAGTGTTAGGCGGAGTTTGCCAAGGGCACGTTGACATGAAATGGTGTCCAGGTGTCGATTTTTCTGCTGGCTCTCTTGGTATGGGGCTATCCTTCGGCATGGGTTGCGCTATCGCAGGACGATTATCGTCCAGTGTCCGCAATGTGTTTGTTATGTTAGGTGATGGTGAGATTCAAGAAGGAAGTGTGTGGGAAGCAGCAATGGCTGCCAAACACCATGAATTAGGTAACCTAAAAGTGATACTCGATTGTAACAGAATTCAGAACGATGACTTCTGTGAAAACCAAATGAGGATGTTTGATATCCCAGCGAAGTGGCAGTCATTTGGTTGGGATGTAAAGGAGATAGACGGTCATAACATGGAAGAGGTTGTCGAGGGCCTTGACTTCCTGGTGAGTAACAACGATAATCCAGCGATTCTTATTGCTCATACGGTTAAAGGAAAGGGTGTGTCATACATGGAGGATAATCCGGCGTTTCACGGCGCGGCACCGAACAAAGAGCAGTTCAAGGTCGCAATGGTCGAATTAGGGGAGGCAGAAGCATGAGCCGGATGGCAGCAACCAGAGATGGTTACGGTCAAGCATTACTGGATATGGCAGAAAATGAAAAAGTTGTCGTATTAGAAGCAGACCTTGGAAAGTCAACCAAATCACTGCATTTTAGGAAGGCACATCCTGAGAGAACTGTATCCTGCGGGATTGGTGAGCAAAATATGCTACTAACTGCCGCCGGGCTTGCAGCATCAGGTTACATACCATTTGCCAGTACATTTGCTATTTTTACTGAGCGCGCCTTTGAACAAATGCGTAATGGCATTGCTCGAACGGATTTAGCAGTCCATCTATGTGGCAGTCATGGTGGAACGCATACCGGTACTGATGGTTCGTCTGCTCAATCAATAGAAGATTTGGGAATATATCGAACCCTACCAAATGTTGTTGTTTTGCATCCCTGTGACGATGTCAGTACTAGGGTTCTAACCAACCAGTTAGTGGATTTGGGCAAACCGTCTTACACAAGGACTGCACGCAACAAAACTCCAGTATTTTATGACGGCAGAGAAAGTGAAATACGAATCGGCAAAGGCGTTATTCTATTAGAGGGTGATGATGTTGCGATTATCGCTTGTGGAGTTATGGTTTCTGAAGCCATTAGTGCAGCCGAGCAATTAGCAGAACAAGGTATCAGGGCATCAGTCATTGATATGCATACTATCAAACCACTTGATACCGATTTGGTGGGGAAAATGGCAAGCAAATGTGGCGCTATTGTTACTGCTGAGGATCACAACATCATTGGAGGACTAGGCGGTTCAGTAGCAGAATTTTTGTCATCAACCATTCCAATTCCGCTAGAAAGAGTGGGCGTTAAGGATCGTTTCGGAGAATCTGGACAGGCAGACGAAATGCTTGATTTAATGGAGATTTCGGCGCCATTTATTGTCGCTGCAGCGGAGCGAGCAATTAATCGTAAACAATGAATAACAGTATCTTATCAACCTTACTATGAAGGCTAAATCCCTATGTTTAGTCCTCCTCATTTTTGCGTCTACGCTTAGTTTAGAAATTGAATATTTAGATGAATCGCCAAAATTCATGGCATCTGGCAATGGATGCGAAGCTGACAGAAACTCAACATGGACAATAGGGTTGATTTACTGCACCGGAGAAATGCAATCAGGTTACACATTGTTTTCTCCTATGGCATCTAACACATCTTATCTTATTGATGAGTATGGACGAGAAGTCCATCGATGGGTATCACCTGGAGACCATCGCCCTGGATTGTCTGCTTATCTTCTTGATGATGGTGATTTACTTAGAACTGCGAACCTCGGTCCAAACCAACCGGGTGAATTCACTGGAGGGGGAAGCGCCGGGAAAATTGAGCGGATATCTTGGGATGGCGTTCTGGAATGGTCTTGGTCTTATTCTAGTGAGATGTATCGTAGCCATCATGATATCGAGCCTTTACCAAATGGTAACGTTCTGATGATTGCCTGGGAATATAGAAATGAAACTGAAGCCGCCGAAGCCGGAAAGTATCCCCAGAGCGACTCATCACGTGCGCTTGGGACGACATCGGTTTGGCCGGATAAGATAATCGAAGTACAACCTATCGGCGAAAATAACGCTGAAATTGTTTGGCAATGGTCTTTCTGGGACCACTTGATACAGGACTATGATACAACCAAAGCCAATTATGGCGTTGTGGCTGACCATCCAGAACTACTTGATGTAAATTTCATCGATTCTGTTGGAGGCGCGTCAGGTGGCAGAGATTGGTTACACTGTAATGGAATCGATTATAATGAACACTTAGATCAAATCGCAATTTCATGCAAGAATACTAACGAGATTTACATCATTGATCATAGTACAACCATTGAAGAAGCCACCGGACACGCCGGTGGCAACAGTGGCAAAGGTGGCGACATCCTATACCGCTATGGGAATCCAGAAAGTTATCAGAGAGGTAACGCAGAAGATCAAGTCTTGTTCGCACAGCATGATGTGCAGTGGATTGGTGACAGTTACCTTGATGGAGGTAGCCTAATGATTTTCAATAACGGTAACGGTCGAGAAACATCTTACTCATCTGTTGACGTTATCACGCCCCCGATTAATGGTAGTAATTATGACATTAGTTCAACAGAACCATACGGGCCCGAAGATCTAACCTGGACTTGGGATGCCGGAACTGAGATGTATTCATCAGCAATCTCCGGAAGCACAAGGCTGTCAAATGGCAACACACTGATTACTTTTGGTATGCAGGGAACTCTGATTGAAGTTGATTACACTGGAGAAATAGTTTGGAAATATATTAGTCCAGTTAATAACATTGGAATAATGACTCAGGGTGATTCGATTTTTTCAGGTAATGGCAACAAGGTATTCAAAGTTACCAGACACTTGGCCACGGAACCAGCACTAAAAGGTCGTGAACTCATCCCACAAGGCTACATTGAAACTTGGGAAGATGATTGCCCGAATGAGGAATCCATACCATATGATGTTGATGGCGATGGCTGTATCGATGATACTGATGGAGATGGAATTGATGATTCTGTAGATTTATGTCACGGGTTTGATGACAGCCTCGATGTTGATGCCGACAATATTCCAGATGGTTGTGACGAATTAATCGATAATGACGGTGATGGTGTTGCCAATTTATACGATAATTGCGAGGGCTATGACGACAATATCGATCAAGACAATGATACAATACCAGATGGATGCGATTTGTTAATCGATTCTGATAACGATGGGGTCGGAGATAATATTGATGCCTGTGACGGCTCAGACGACAATCTGGATGTCGATAACGATAGCATACCCGACGGTTGTGACCAGTTAATAGACGCCGATAATGATGGAATCGCTGATGATTTTGACTCATGCCCGATGACTGTCAGTTCAAACGGCAGCGATGTTGACTCCAATGGTTGCTCATTGAGCCAGTTAGATTCAGACGGCGATGGTGTAAGTGACTTTGATGACGAATGTCCTAACTTTGATGACAGCATAGACATAAATCAAAACAATATACCAGACGGATGTGAGACCCTCGTAGAAGAGTCTATGGAAACCAAAGACGTCAAATCTTCGCAAGATACACTTGTATCGAACTACATTATTGGTGGATTGATAATCGTTGTTATTGCCCTTTTTATGAGAAAGATTCAATCGGATAATTCATGAAGTGTCTAGTAATCCACCAAGTCATGGAGTTTTTCTTGGACACAGCGGATGTTGACGAAATAAAAGAGATTGCATCTTGGGGAATTTTGGATGGAGTTACTACAAACCCCTCACTGATTAAAAAGAGCGGTAGAGATTTCAAACAAGTAGTAGCTGAAATCGCCGCAATTTGTGCTGGGCCAATTTCTGCCGAAGTAACTGCTATGGATACTGCAGGTATGGTCGAACAAGCACTTGAATTGAAGCAAGAGTTACCAGATAACGTCATCATCAAGATACCATGCATTCCTGCAGGACTAGCAGCAACCAAGATACTTACAGAAAAAGGCATTAGGACTAATGTGACACTGATTTTTTCGGCGGCCCAAGCACTAATGGCTGCCAAAGCAGGTGCAACCTATGTTTCACCATTCATTGGCAGAATCGATGATACTGGACATGATGGTATGACGCTTATTGCGGAAATTATGGACACATGGTCAAATTACCCGGAAATAACGACAAAAGTGCTTGCTGCATCGATTAGACATCCAACTCATGTCTTGCAGTGCATTCAATTAGGTGCCCATACTGCAACTATGCCAACCAAGATATTCCGTCAACTGATGAAACATCCATTAACCGACAAAGGGATTGATGGATTCATGAAAGACTGGGCGGAAGTCGAGGCCGCTGGAAATGCGTAAATAACGAAACAAGAGGATTATTCAATAAGAAGTTACCACCTCAGTTAGAGGGGGACACCGTATGAGCGATGCAAGAGAGCGTCTGAAAAAGCTGCTTGACGGTGAGTTAGAGGCCTCAGACATTGCAGAAGATGCATCACTGGTCAGTCTTGCAGACAGGCTTTACGGGATTAAAATCGCCAATGTCAAGCCAGTAAAGGCTAGAGATATGCAGTCAGAATCATCCAGCACAGACCCGCAGGAGGCAGAGCAATTTGGACAGACCTCAAGCATGATGGTCGAAGTGATTGAACCTACAACCCTTCCAATACCCGAACTGAATCACTTAGCAATGCCTGATTTACCGACCAAGAAGAACCGGTTTTCGGTATTATCAGTGATTGCTCTTGGTGGAATAACATTCGTAATTCTGAATATCTTTGGATTATTTTCAACGCTATTTGAAAGCTCCTGCGCAATAGATAGTTGCAGATCCGCAGGACAAACTAGAATGAACCTAATGGATATATACAAATTTAGCGAATCTGATGGTTGGTCATATTCCGTTTTAACCGATGGAATGAGTGGGATTGGTGGAACTAGTGGAGGCATTGGCATCCCTGATATTGTTGCGCTTCTTGCCTTGATTGGTCTGCTTATCATCTCCCGAAGGAAGTGAACGGGTGACAATCACTGGCCTCGCGTCAGAAGGCATGGCATATCTTGGAATGCTACTAATACTCGGAGCATTTATACTCGAAACAAATAATTTTCTCGACAGTAAAGACTGGATATACCTTACTATGATGGCCTCAGGGTCTGGATTACTCGCTGTTAGAGCATTGTTAATTGATGAATGGGCATTCTTAATCCTCGAAGTTTTTTGGTGTATTGCGGCGATTGCTGCACTTGTCAGCATCAAGCAAAAAAAGTCTGGATAACATCAACATGTTCTTGAGTAATAATCCCTCGAGGCGTCAATATGAGCAAAGGGCCTGCCAAAGCAAAGCGTGGCATACCGTCAAAAGTTGAAAATTTCAGCGATTGGTATCCATTCATTGTCGAGGCTTCTGACCTAGTCGACAAGCGCTACCCAATCAAAGGGATGGACGTCTGGCGTCCATATGGGTGGAAAACCATGCGTTTGATTGATTCTTTAACACACAGCGAGATGGAAAGAACCGAACATGAGGAAGTTAATTTTCCGTTACTAATTCCAGAAAACCTACTAGAGAAAGAAAATGCGCTGGTCTCACGGCTGAAGCGTGCTAGAGAAAATGGTATTGATCCTGATGAGTTGAGGGATGAAGAAGAGGAAGGCGGTTTCAAAAAAGAAGTATACTGGGTCAAGCATGCCGGAGAAAATGATTTAGACATACCAATGTTCTTAAGACCAACATCTGAAACTGCCATGTACACAATGTTTCCACTGTGGATAAGATCGCACAAAGATCTACCACTGAAAATTTACCAAATGGTTAACACATTCAGATATGAGACGAAACAAACCAGATCCTTTATTCGGGTAAGAGAAATACATTTCTTTGAAGCACACACGGCCCACGCAGACGAGGAATGTGCATCTCGACAAATTGCCGAGGATTTAGAAATCGTAGACAACTTGATGGACAAACTATGTCTGCCGATAATTAAAGCCAAACGACCGGTTTGGGACACTTTTCCTGGAGCATACTATACCATTGGGATAGATGCCGTTATGCCAAATGGTCGAACTTTGCAAGTAGCATCGTGCCATCATTACCGTGACCAATGGGCAAAAGCCTTCGATATCACATATGAGAATTTGGACGCACAACAGCAACATGTCCACCAGACTACATATGGCATGTCTGAACGTCTACTCGGGGCCATCGTTGGAATGCATGGGGATGATAATGGACTAATCATGCCACCTGCGATTGCACCATTTCAAATTGTTATCTGCCCAATGATTCGTAAAAATTCCGAGGTTGATACAATTGCTGAATCAAATCGTATTGCTGGGATTTTGCGAGCTGCAGGGTTAAGAGTTAAAGTCGATGCTAGAGACTTACATGCCGGACAGAAATATTACGATTGGGAAATTAAAGGTGTTCCACTCAGACTGGACATCGGGCCTAGGGATATGGCACAAGGAACTGCTTACGCAGCACTTAGAACGGGTGGTAAAGAGCCGCTTGAGGTCAGCAATATAGTTGAAATTTGCCGACAAAAACTGGATGAGATATCAGAAGAATTACGCAGACGCTCGCAAGCACACATGACAGATGTTATGATTGAACTACCCAAATTCTTTGAACAGAATGGCACATGGAATATAGATGGAGAGGTCGAAGACGGAAAAATATACGAAATTGCATTTGATGGTACTGATGCCGATGCTGAAATAATCGAAAAGCATACTGGCCTTACCTTCCTAGGTGACTCAACAGAAGAATATGAGACTGAAAAACCGTGCCACATGAGTGGCAAAATGACTAAGCGAAGAGTCATATTGGCCAAAACATACTGAATATCATGGGAGTGAAGATGTGACAGATCAACTCAATATGACCGAAATAATGACAGTAGTACAAGATTTCATTACTTCTGATGGACAAATCATTCCTGCACAGCGTGATTATTACCGAATTCTACGGAATAAAATGAATCATCATACTGGTCTGTTCAATGAACCAGAAGTAGAACTGCTGATGATAGACGCTCGTTCAGAGGTTTTGGAATTATCCGATGAAGATTATGATGCAATTTACAATGTTGTTATGGAACGTTTTGGCCTTAGCAAAAAACTGGAAGAAGAGGCGCGATTACGCGCCGAACTTGTCGAGAAAGAACGGCTAAGAAAAGAGGCTGAACTGAAAGCGCGTGCTGAGGCAATCGCTCAAGCAAAGGCAGAGGCAGAAGCCAAAGCTAGCGCAGAAGCCGCCTTGAGAGCCCAAATAGAGGAAGCAGAGCGCTTAGTTGAGGAAGCGAATCAACGGGCGCAGGCTGAAGAGGAAGCCCGCAAACAGGCTGAAGAAGAAGCTAGGCAAAAAGCACAAGCTCGTTTGAGGGCTGAGGAGATTGCTCAAATTGAAGAAGAAGCCCGCTTAAAGGCGGAGGAAAATGCTCGTATCAAGGCCGAGGAAGATGCAAGAATTAAGGCTGCTGAAGAGGCTAGGATTAAGGCTGAGGAAGAAGCCAGACTAGATGAAGAAAATGAACAACGTCGTCTAGAAGCCGAACGATTACGGTTGAAGGAAGAGCAACGTATTAACGAAATAAATGAAGCACATCAAAAGATGGTCGATGATGCAATCAGGATTACTGAAGAGCAGAAAATGGAAGAGGAAAAACGACTTGCTCAAGAAATTGAACAAGCGCAAAAACTCGCTAATGAATCGCGGAGACTTGAAGAAGCCGAAGCAAAGCGCATTGCTGATGAACAATCAAGAATCGCTAAGGAAGAGGCGGCTGCAAGCATTGCTAAAAAAGAAGCCGAAGATGCCGAGGAAGCTGCACGATTAACTGCCGAGGCCGCCGAAGAGGCGGCGAATGCGAAGATTATCCCTGACTTACCGCCACTTGACGAGTAATTTACATACCAAATGAGGATGGATCAATATCCATTTCACCTTCTTTCATCATTTTGCGCATTTGTTTATTCAGTTTCCTATTACCGCCCATACCCTTCATCATCTTACGCGAGCGATTCCATTGCCCAATCAATTCTCTAACTTCCTTTTCACGAACTCCTGAGCCTCGGGCAATCCGCTTAATCCTGTCCGCTTTAATTTTAGCTGGCTCATTCTTTTCCCATGCCGTCATGCTGTCCATAATAGTTCGATATCGATCAAGATTAGATTGCATTTGCTGTTTCTGAGATTTAGACATCCCACCTAAACCACCCAACATATTGCCAGGTAGAAACGACATTAATTTGTCAATAGTTCCGACTTTTGACATCATTTCCATTTGTTTATACATGTCATTTAATGTAAACCGCCCACTCATCATACGTTGAGTGAGTCGCATGGCTTCCTCCTCGTCGAGGTCTTCGGGCGCTAAATCAATCAGTCCTTGAATATCGCCCATACCCAATAATCTTGATATGAATCTATCAGATTCGAACTTCTCCAAATCTGCAACCTTCTCTCCTACGCCTATGTGAACAATTGGCGCACCTGTTGCTGCGACTGCTGATAGTGCACCACCACCCCTTGCAGTTCCATCTAGTTTAGTAACCACAA